>CALFVE010000065.1 GCA_937928475.1 uncultured bacterium
ATGTCCCCCGAGGGAATCGCCGTGGTTATCGGCTGTGCCAGCGCCCAGCGCATCGCCAGGGAGATGTCGTGGTGGGTGCTGAAAGGCTTGTACCAGCACTTGGGCGCGGTGCGCGTTTCCCCGGTTTCCCAGGCCCGCATCGCAATCGGCTTGATCGCCAGCACCCCGAGGTGGCGTCGGCAGGCCTCGGCGAGGAGTTCCTGGCCGTACCCGTGGTGCGCGAGGACAAAGTTGTAGGGGAACATCACCGTGTCGAAGTCGAAGCGCCGCAAGGCCGCCAGCAAGGTGTCCGGCCGGTGGCCGGTGATGCCAATGTATCGGATGAGACCGGCTTCCTTCGCCTCCAGGAAGGCCTCCAGCGCTCCTCCTATCCCCAGCACCTGCTCCAGTTCCTCCGGCTTGTCCAAGCCGTGGAATTGGTAGAGGTCAAAATAGTCGGTCTCGAGACGCTGCAGCGACTTGCGCAATTCCTCGGCCGCACCCGCTCGGTCGCGCTTGGTCGTCTTACACCCCAGGAAGACCTGCTCGCGCTTGCCGCGCAGCGCGTGGCCGAGCTTGAGTTCTGCGTCGCCGTAGGTCGGGGCCACATCCACGCCGTTCACGCCCGCGTCCAGGGCCTCGCCCACCAACCGATCCGCATCGGCTTGCTCTTCGTTCATCACCACGATGCCGCCCAGAGTCACCACCGAGCGGTAATGCCCGGTGCGCCCGAGCAGGCGGCACTCCAGCCCGCCCGGCGGTCCCTCGTCTGCGGAGGAGCGCAGCAGGCTTGCGCCCAGGGCGGCGACGGTTCCCACTTTGAGGAAATGCCGACGATTCATCTCATCTTCCCCCGGTTCCATCGGTCAGATGTCCCTTCGCGAGCCGCTCCGGCCTTGCTTCCTGTGACGACGGCTGCCGCAGACCGGTTCTGCGGACAGGCTTCTGCGCTTGGGCTAAGGATACATGCCGCCCGCCGGGTAGGTCCGCAGCGAAAGTTCGGCGACGTTTACCTTCCCGGCGCCGGTGGCCACCAGTTCGATCTCGTTCGGCTGGCCGTATTTCAGCAGCGGCGTGATGTTAATGTCCAGGCGCGTGCCAAAGACATGGTGATGGCGGCGCAGCCACTTGCCGTTGATGATGACCCCCAGGATGGTGGGACCAGGCGGTTCGGTGACTGCGTGAATCATCACGGTCTGCCCCTTCCATTCCGCGGGCACCGGCACGCTGGCCCGCGCCATGCGGCCCTCGAAGGTGCCGGGCAAAGACACGCGCGCGGTGCGGGTGAGCACGTCCGGGCTGGGCTCCCACTGGCCGGCCAGCGTCATCTCCCGCGCCGGTCGCGGCTCATATTCCAGCCAGGCCGGTCCCCGCAGACCCTGAACATGGGGGCCGCCGCGCACCTGCAAGGCAAGCGTGTGCTTTGTCCCCGGCTTGAGCACCTCGGTCAGTTGCAGGTCCACCTGCCCCTCGTTGAAGTCGCGGACCACCTCCCCGTCGAGCAAGATGCGGCCCTTATCGAGGAAGGTGGTGCCCACCCAACTGCTGATGTGAAGATACACGTTGCCTTGACTCCACGTGGCCGGCACCGTGAACTCGCGCTGGAAGGTGGCGTTGCGCACCGGCTCCTCCACGAGGTACGTCCAAGGGCCGAGGGCAACTCCCGCCAGCGGCTCTCCGGCCGAGGCAGAGAACTGGTCGTCGGCCGCGGGAGTGAGAGTCCAGCCCTCGGTTAAATCCAGCACCCACTGATATTTGTCCGGTTGCAGGCGCTGGCCGGAGGCGGTGCCCTGCCACCAACCCGTTTGCAGGCGCAGCCACTCGCGTGGCGCCTCAGTTATCTTGCCTCGCGGCACCAGCAGGGCGCGCAACTCCAGCGGCTCCAGCCTCAGCGGGGGGAAGGAGACTCGCCCCTCGGCGACTTGTCCCCGCAACTCCTGACCCCGGAGCACGTCCCAAGCCCAGGGCGCCGGCCGCTCTCCCGCCCGCACCGACAGCGTGAAATCGGCCGGCTCCTGGCCATGGTTGCAGATCATGTATACGTCATACAGGCCGTTGTTGCTGATGAACCAGCGGCCCAGGGGCGCGTCATGCAGGGCAGCGCCGCCCGCGATGAACTGGCCGTTGACGCGGGCGTCCGTCTCGCTCTTGATCCCGCAGAAGGCAGCAATGTCGTTCTCGAACTTATACTGGTGGTCGCGATTGCCCCACCAGAAGCGGTCCTCGAAGAACTTTACTCCCACCACAAAGACCTGGCCTTTGCCTAGCGGGCGGCGGCCCACCGCTACCGAATCGTCGTGGGCCCAGCGCATCAGCACCTCGCACTCGGGCGCGAGCGGCTTCATCCCGGTGCCGTTCCCCCGGATCCCGGGCCAAGGGCCGTCGGCGCGTCCGAACACCTCGGGGTCCTTGGGTGCGCCCCAGTAAGCGGGATCGAAAACCTTCTGCCCCGGCTCGAGTTTGAGCGGGAAACTCTCGCTGTGGCCGTCTTCGAACTGTTTGCTGGTCCAGAGCACCTCAAAGCCGGTCAGCCGGCGAATGGGCCAGATGTCCGGCTGCTCCTCGGTATGCCGACCGGTGTTCACTAGGGTCACAAAGGTCCCGCCGCTGCGCACCCAGTCCTCGATCTTCTGCACCATCTGGTCGCTCATGATCGTGGTCATCTCGTCATAGACCAGGTCGTAGTTGGACAGCCTGCCAGCGGCCACGTCCATCTCGGTGAGCAGGTCAGCGGGGACGGGCAGGTGCCCGGTGACGTTGGCGCGCCAGTAGCCCGCTTCGGTCAGCGCGAACTTGTTACGATACCACGGCCAGCCGGCGAGCCTGCCCGCCCGTACCCCGTTGAGGGCGGCGACCCGGGTGTCGGGAAGATGGTACTTGCCCAACAGATGGATCATCGGCTGCTGAGCCTCAAACCAGGCGCGCATCTGTGGATGCCACATGATGTTGCCGATGTGAATGAAATAGTTGTAGGCATTGCAGCCGGTCATCACGATGCGCCACCAGAAGGCCTTGAGGGCGTCCAGGCTATCCGCCGGCCCGCCCGGTTCCGCCGAGGAGGGCAGGCCGACCGAGCGCATCAGCCGGGCATGATAGTCGCCATACCAGGCAGACATGTAGCCGGTGTTATGGAAGAAGCCGCCGTACTGCACGGCCAGTTCCTTCGCATAGTCGGCCACCGCGTCGGGCGCGCCCAGGCTGATCGGCCGGTCGGGGTCCACCCCTCGGATCATCTCCAGGCCGCGGCGGATCGCCTCGGCGCGCGTCCAGGTCTGCCAGTCGCGGAAGTCCACCCACTGCGCGTTTCTCTCCTTGCCGAGATACGGATAGGTAGTCGGCTCCCACGCCGCCAGGTAAACCCGGTAGCCAATAAACCCCTGAGGCAGGTACACCGCCAGCAGGTGCTCTCCGGCGCGCAAGCCGGCAGGAAGCGGCGCGATGGCCACCCCGATCCCGGCGTCGCGCACGTCGGTGGCGAGGAGTTCCCCGTCGAGATAGATCACGACTGGGCTTTTCGCATTGCGCTGGTTGAGGTCCCACAGGTAGAGATACAGTGATTTGCCCGCCTGCTGTCTCAGCCACCCCTCAGGAAGCAGGAAGCGGCGGCGGAACCAGGCGGGCTTGAGGTCCAGGAACATCTGCCGGTCATGCCCTGGCGAAACGATCTCGCCCCAGCTCGAATCGTCCGTCTCCGGCGCAAACAGGCTCTGCTCGCGGCCCTCCTC
>CALFVE010000066.1 GCA_937928475.1 uncultured bacterium
TGGGGCTGCAGCCCGCCCTCCGTCCTTGCAGTCGCACTCATTGTTGCCTCCTCCTATGCCAAGCGCTCCGCGGCGCCACTCAGTCGCTCTGCGCCGGCCCCAGCGTGGTTAGGACAAGGCTTGGCCCCGACCGCCACCTTGTGCCTGCCCGCGCGAACAGTGTCGGCGACCTGGCTACAGCGTCGCCTTGCCTCCCTCGTGTATGTACACGGCGACCGAGCCGATCGCTTCCACCGCTGTCACCAGTTCCTGGCTGGTGGTCTTGCCGTCCGCCAGCGTCACCTTGACCTGCAGCCGCGAGCCGGCCGGCACCCACAGGCGCTGGTGATGAGTCGCGCCCGCGCGCAGGTCCCTGACGACAAAGCGCGCCTCCAGGGCGTTCTCCGGCCACCACACCCGCACCTCGACCGCTTGCGCCGTTTGTCCGGAGCGATTCACCAGGTCCAGCCCCGAGTCGGCCGGGGCCGGTGGCTGCGCCGTGCGGAACTGCAGGGTCGGGAAGCCATACCTGCCCACCAGCACGATCCCCAGCACCAGCGCAACCGCCAGGAACAGCGGCCAGTACCGCTGCAGGTATCGCCTGGTTCTCCGCAAGGACCGTCTCCGCAACACCACTGAACCCTTTCTTGGCCGCTGCAACCGAGCGAAGCCGACGCAGCACCCGGCGCTAGACCAGTGCCCTCAGGCTTCCCGCAGTGACCTAGCCTGGTCTAGTGCCCCTTCGCTCCCACCAGCGCCGTGCTCAAAAGGTGCCGCGGCGTGCCCAGTTGGGCCGGCTCGAGGCCCAGGGCGGCGCCGACCACTTCGCTCAGGTAGTACACCGGCAGCGGCTCCTCGCCAGTCTGCCGAGTCTCCAGGTTGGCCACGCACAGCGGACAAGCGGCCACCAGGCAGTTCGCCTCGCAGCGTCGGGCGCAGTCCACGATCTTGCCCACCCGGTGCTGCACCATCTTCGCCGTGGTTAGAGACAGCGAAGCCCCGCAACACTCAGTGCGCGCCCACCACTCCACCGGCCGAGTGCCCACCGCCTCCAGGATCCGCTCCATACTGGTGGGCTGCTCGGCGTCATCAAACTGCATGGCCTTGGGGGGACGCAGCATCAGGCAGCCGTAGTATGCACCGGGATGCAGATAGGACAGGTCCACCTTCACCATTTCTTTAAGCCGCTCCAGCCCTGGGTATTCCAGGAGCATCTCCGGCAGGTTCATGATGCGCAACTCCAGCGCCCGGGGGGGGACCTCATATTCCCGGGCCAGCGCCGGGTTCTCCCGCAACTCCAACTGCGCCGTCTTCAGCCGGTTGTAGCAGGCCGCGCAGGGCGCCAGGATGGGGGCGTCGAGCGCCGCCGCTTGCTTCAGGTTCCGCGAGTTGAGCGCCACGTTGAGATGTGGGCTGAGCACCGCCGCCGAGGTCGCGCCGCAGCAGTTCCAGTCCGGGATCTCCACCAGGGCCAGCCCCAAGGCCTCGCACAGCGTGGTGGTGGACTCGTGGAACTCCCGGCCGGTGCCGGCCGCCGAGCAGCCAGGGAAATAGGCGATGGTCATCGCGCAGCCTCACCCCCTGCCCCTTGCTCTTGCGGGAGACCGGGCCGGGCGCGCGCCTGTTCCCTGGTCCGTTTCAGAGCTTCGCGGATCAGGCGGCGCACCTCGGCATTCCCCTTCACATACTCGGGGAACAGGCCCAGTTTGCCCTTGGCGAACAGTCTCATCCCCATCGCCACATCTTGCAGAAACTTGCGGGTGCGCAGTTTCAGCAGGCCGATCATCCCCAGTTCGTAACTGCGCCCCAGCAGGCCCACGGTGTCCATGAATGACTGGTGAAAGGCGGCAATGTCCCGCGCCGCTTGTGTCCGGCCCTCGGCGAAGGCCAGGCTAGCCAGCGCCTTGTTGACGTGGGAGAGGTCCAGCCCCTTGGGACAGCGCGCCGCGCAGGTCTGGCAGCCGGCGCAGCACCAGATGGTGCGACTGTCCAGCACCAAGTCGCGCAAGCCCGCCTGCGCCGCCCGCATCACCTGGGAGGGGGTCAGATCCATCTCCTCCAGCACCGGACAGCCCGCCGTGCACTTGCCGCACTGGTAGCACTTGCGCACGTCCTCCCCCGACAACTCACAGAGCAAGGCGACGAAATCCGGGTCAGCGGTGCTCTCTTTGTCCTTGTCGAACACCCGCATGAAGTGACGTCCTTCTAAGACGCGCTCTTGCCCCCGGTATTCGGGGGCGGACAGATTGCGCTCTTTCCCAACCCTGCAGACGGGGACCGGCCCCGCCCAGTTCTCGGCAAGGTAAGCCTCCTTCCCCGGAATTATACTACACGCGCCGGGCCTTGTCATGCGCACCTCCAGGCGCCGGCCGCGCCGCGGGCAGCGTGGGGGCTTTCTTCCCTCTCATCACAAGGACTTAGAGGTCTTCCGGCGAATCTGTAGGGCGCAGGGCGGCCGAGAAGGAGCGTTTCATGGCGGTTTTTGCCAACCATGCCCATTTGATGCCCAAGGACTTCCGGCCCGACGCCGGCGTAGATGATCTCTTGCGCCTGATGGAGGCCTGCGGCATTGACCGCGCCATGTGCTTTGCCCCCTTCGCCAGTCAAGCCCAGGCGGCCGGCATCGGCGACCCCAACCTGTGGCTTGCCGAGCAGATCGAGGGCCGCGAGCAACTCCTCGGCTTCGCCTGCCTGAACCCGGCTGCCCCGGGCGCGCCAGAGGCACTGCCGCGCATGCTCGACCTGGGCTTTCGCGGGGTTAAACTGCACCCTGCTCATGATGCCTTCGACGTGCTGGACCCCCGCGCCCTGGACTTCTACGCCGCGGCCGCCGACCTCGGATTGGTCCTTGACTTTCACACGGGGGTCCACCACTCGCCCCTGCGCGACTGGGAGATGCTCAAGTTTGACGACCTCGCCTGGCGCGTGCCCGGGCTGCACATGATTCTGGAGCACGTGGGTGGCGTTCCCTTTTTCAACACCGCCCTCGCCATTATCGCCAACCACTGGGATGAGAACGATCCCCGCGTCTACGCCGGTTGCACCACCTTGTTCAACCCGGCCGTGAAACTTTGGTATCTGGGCGAGAAGCAGGTGGAGCGCTTGGCCCACCTCGCCGGCAACCACACCCTTATCTACGGCTTGGACTTCCCCTATAACACTCGCGAGGTGGTCTGTCGGGAACTGGATATTTACCGTTCGCTTGACCTGGGACCGGGCGGCCAGGAGGCGCTACTCGGCGGCAATCTGTCCCGCTTGCTGGGTGAGCCCTGGGGGTAGCGCCCGGGCAGTGATAAAGAAGGCTAGTTGGCGCTGCGCGCGCTCTGCGCGGTTGGTGCCGGGCAAGCGCTGCCAGCGTTGTATTCACCAGGAAAGGAGCTTCCTTGCCTATGAGCGACACTTATCGCTACCTCAGCGGGGCCGTGCAGGAGATGCCGGCGATTGACGTGCACAGCCACCAAGGCACCGGGGGCATCTGGCAGGCCCGCAGTCTGTGGGAGATCCTCTCCTACCACTGGCTGGGCACTGACTTGCGCTGTGCCGGTTGTCCTGCGGAACTGTTCAGCAACAGCAGCCTGGACCCGCGCGAGAAGGTTCGCCAGGCCGTGCCTTGGGCCCGGCTGGCGCGCAACACCGTGAACCATTGGTGCTTCATGAACCTGGTTCGGGACCTGTACGGCTTCGAGGCGCCCTACCTGGACGAGAGCAACTGGGAGTGGCTATGCGCAGCCGTGGAGGAGAAGGTGGGCGATCCGGAGTGGGAACGACACGTACTGGCCCAATCCGGCGTGGAGAGCGCCGCTGCACCCTTCCACAGCCCGGCCCGCGTGCCCGAGAGGTACTTCCCATATGAGGCCGGCGAGTACATGTTCTGCCCGGGCATGGGGCGCAGCGCCCAGGAATGCTTGGCCAAGATCGGAGAAGGGATTCACTCGGCCGAGTCCCTGGCCACGGCCATCCGCGACAACCTCCAGTTCCTGGTCAATGCCCACCAGATTCGCGCCCTGCACGTCTGGGTCCCACTCACCTGGACCTATTCCCATGTGGAAGAAGGCCGCGCCGACACGCTCCTGCATAAGAGTCTGGCCTTCGCCCACCTGGAGCAGTCGGAAGAAGACGAACTGGTCTCCTTCGCCGCCGATCGCACCGCCGAGGTCTGCGGCGAACTGGGCCTGGTGGTGCAACTGTTCTGCGGCTCGCTGAGTCTGCACGAGGGCGGCCCTTACGTCAGCGTCTACCGGCCGGAATGGCTGCGGGCGCTGGTACCTTTCTTCGCCCGGCACGCCCAGACACAGTTCGACCTCTTCCTGGCCACCCGACCCATCGGCCATGAGGCCGCGGTGCTGGCCCGCAACTACCCCAACTTGCACGTCTCCGGCGCCTGGTGGCAGGCTTTTACCCCCAGCACGCTCTTGGAGTTCTTCCGGGACCGCCTGGAGATGCTGCCCATGAACAAGTGGAACGCCTTTTACTCCGACGCCTACTGCGTAGAGTGGATTTACGGCAAGATTTCGCTGACTCGCAACCGCCTGGCCCTGGCTCTGAGCGAGATGGTGGAGGAGGGTCTGGTCGCCCGGGACACCGCCGTGGAGATGGCGCGGCGGGTGCTCTACGACAACCCCCGGGAGATGTATCTGGGGATCGAGACAGGCTGAGTCTGTTTCTGCCAAGGAGGGTCCGGAGAGTAGTCTGCACCGTCCGCGCCGGGGACGGAACCTGTCTGGTCTGTGCTGGCACTGCCCGCCATGCCGAGATTGTGTTTTCGCGAAGCCGCTGCCAACCACGCGGCCCTCGTCGCCCGGCTGCTGCGCCGCGCCTTCGGTGGCCAGGCGGAGACGCTCGGTATCAGCAAGCAGGACCATCCCTATTTCGCCGCCTTTGAGAGCGCCGACTGGGTACGCAGGCACCTGGCGGACGGCCGCCACGTGGTGCTCGCCTACCTGGGCGACCAGGCGGTGGGCACGGTCCGCTACAGTCTGCGCAAAGAAAGGCATGAGGAGGGCTAGATCGAGCGGCTGGCGGTGCTGCCGGAGTATCGCGGCCACAAGGTGGGGGAGGCGCTGATGCGCAATGCCGAGCGCCGCCTGGCCGTGCTGGGCGCGACCCGCCTGCGGCTGGCCATCGTCAGGCAGACCAGCCGCCTTCAGGCCTTCTACGAGCGCCTCGGGTACCAGGCGGGCGAGTCCCGGACCTTTGCCGGTGTTTTCTTCCCGATCCTGCTGATGGAGAAGCCGGCGCCTGAGGACGGTCGGGCCGCCTGCTGAGCCAGGCTGCGCTGCCGGAGGGTACGGCGGCTCGGCCAGCCCAGGCCCAAAATGGGCGGGCTTTGGTTTGACTAAGGCAGCGGGGTTGTGGTAAAATCCACCGAAAGTATCCTGTGGTATCATGAATCCGGCGTCCGCAGGAGCGCGGGGAGGAAGCATACGCACGTCGGCGGATCTCGGTTGCGCTGTTGAGGGGCGGCGTGGCATGGACGCACCACTACGTCGAGGCTGCCTTGCCGGGAGGGTCACGCAATGCGTAGGCTCCGCGTTTTGAGTTGCTCCGCCATCTATCTGTTCATTTTGGGTAGTTTCACGCTCTCCTGTGTGATCCCGCCGGGGGCGTTCGCGGCGCCCCTCATCGAGATCACCCGTCCCGAAGACGGCGGCGTGGTGTACGGTGAGTCCTATATTGACGTCGCCTACCGGGGCGAGCCGGGCAACCCGGTGGTCGCCATTCAGTTGTTCCTCGACGGCCAGAAAGTCAAGGAATGGCGACTGACCACCCCTCAGCAATCCGGCAGGCAGTCTTTCCCCTACAACTTTGCCCTGACCACCGGCGAGACCCACGTCATCTCGGCAGCCGCGATTGACGCCCAGGGTCAAAAAGGGAACGCCACCGTCAACGTGCGGGTGCAGAAGGCGACCGTGGGCGGCAGTCGGGCCGACAAACTGCCGCCGGTCATCAAGATTTTCTACCCCGCCCACGGGGCCAAACTCAGCGGCATCCAGAAGGTCAAGGCCGACGGGGAGGACGACACCGGCATCACCACGGTGTTCTTCTACGTGGACGGCAAGTTCAAGAGCATGATCATGAACGCGCCGCCCTATGTCTACGACTGGGATACCACCAAGTATTCCGACGGCCCCCATGTGCTCAAGGTAGCGGCCTTCGACGCCGCGGAGAACCGGGGCGAGTCGGCCGAAGTCACCGTCTTTGTGGACAACAAGTCACTGACTCTGGAGGGCGCGGGGATACCGACGATAGAGCCCTCGCCGAGCGCACCCTTCAGCGCCGGGCCGAGCGCCGCCGCGGGTTCTCCACCTGCCGGCGGCGAGGCTCCGCGTCTGCAATCGTCGCCGGGCCCGGTGGAGGTGGCCTGGATGCCCACCCCGACGGCCCCAGAGATACCGGCGCTAGCGGGCGCGCCGCGGGTCGGGGAACCTGGTCGCAGCCCGGCGGCGTCCCTCCTAACCCCACCGGCGGCGCCGCGAGTCAGCGCGCCTCCCGCACCGGCTAGGGTGAGGACGCCTTCTGGGCCCGGTCTGCAGCCGGCCACCGTCGCCCCGCCGCCCACCAGTTCCCGCCCCAGCCTGATGGCGCTTACCCCGCTACCGAGTACCGGCCTGGCTCCTAGCGGCATGCGTACCCCACCGCCCTCCGAGATGCCCCGTACCGGCTCGGCTCACCTGACCTATGCTCTAGAGGGCATGATCGCGGCGACCGCGTCGCCTAGCCTGGCTGCGCCGGAGGGCGGGCTGCGCAGCGGCCTGCCGAGGGGATCGGTTCCCCTGGCGCGGCCAGCTGTTACCCCCGGCGTTGCGGTGGCGGGAGTCACCCCGCCCGCTTTCGCGCCGCTGCGGTCCACCGGAAGCCTCGGCCAGGTCGGCGTCGCCACGGCGCCCCTGGTCGCCGAGGGACTCAGCCAGGTGGCCTACGGTCAGCCGATACTCACGGTCTCCCCGGCGCGGAATGCTCAGCCCCCCAGCGAGACGAGGCTGGTCGGCATGCAGCCCCCCGCGCCTGGCCCGATTGCCGTCGCTCCGCAAACGGCGCCGGCGCTTACGACCAGCGAACCGGAGCGATTTGCCGCCGCCTCGGTGGCCGCGCCGCCCGGCCGGCCCAGCCCGGCGCGGGTAGATACTCCCCCGGCGGGAGCAACCCCGGCGCCGACCGTGGCCATGAGCCCCGGCATGGGGCGCCCGCCGCTGAGCGCGGAGCCCGGCGAGGCCCGGCCGCTGGTGGCCTCCTCGGTGCCGGTAGCGATCGCCAACATCCGCAACATTCAGATTGTCTTCAACGGCGAGCGCCTCAACCTGCGCGCGCTCCCGGAGGTCGCCAAAGGAGTTCCGGTCGCCGCCCTGCGCGAGATCTTCGAGCATACCAACGGCGTACTGTACTGGTTCCCCCAGGAGAAGAAGGTGCGCGCGGTCAGCGACCAGGTGGACATGAGTCTGCAGATTGGCGACCCTCAGGTGCGAGTGAACGAGGAGACAAAAACCTTGGAGTTGGCTCCCTACCTCAAGCGGGGGCGGACCATGGTGCCGCTGCAGTTCATCGCCGACACCCTGAACGTGACGATCACCTTTAACCCCGACAGCGGCCAGATCGTGATCAGCAGTAATGACTTCTAAAGAACCACTGCCACACGCCCCGCCAGGCGGCGGCGCACGGCACATTGCAGATTCTGCCTAAACAGTCCTGTCGTTCGGCAGGGCTGTTTTGTGCTATACTTGGCCAGACTTGGCCTTGTGAAGGGAGAAGCTGTTTGATGGGGTCCTATCAACCCATGCTTTTCGGCACCCAGCGGATCAACGCCGCCGGGCACCTGGAGATTGGCGGCTGTGACACCGTGGCCCTGGCTGAGGAGTTCGGTACGCCGCTGTACGTGCTCGACGAGGCGCACCTGCGCGAGCGCTGCCGCGAGTATCTGCGCGCCTTCCGCGCCCGCCTGCCCGAGGTGGAGGTCGCCTACGCCGGCAAGGCGCTGCTGGTCAAGGCGCTGTGTCGGATTGTGGAGCAGGAGGGCTTGGCGCTGGACGTAGCCAGCGCGGGGGAACTGTACACCGCGCTGCAGGCCGGATTCCCTGCCCAGCGCGTCAAACTGCACGGCAACTTCAAGTCTGACCAGGAACTGCTCATGGCCCTGCACGAGTCGGTGGGACGGGTGGTGGTGGATAGCCTGAGCGAAATCGAGCGTCTTTCCCGCTTCGCTCAGACGGAGGGCCGGGAGGCGGACATCCTTATTCGGGTGGCCCCGGGCATCAAGACCCAGACGCACACTTTCATCCAGACCGGGCAGCTAGACAGCAAGTTCGGGCTATCCCTGTCCACCAGCGCCGCCCTGGAAGGGGTCAAACTGGCCCTGGAGTCCCCCGGGCTGCGCCTACGAGGACTCCACGCGCACATCGGCTCACAGCTGTTCGGTCTGGACTGCTTTCAGAAGGCGGCGGAACTGATGGTCGAGTTCATGGCCCAGGTGCGCGAGCGGTTCGGGGTCGTGCTAGAGGAGCTCGACCTGGGGGGAGGCCTGGGCATAGCCTACACCCCGGAGGATACACCGCCCACCATCGAGGAACTGGCCGAGATCATGGTGGGCGGGCTACAGCACGCTTGTGCGAGGGCGGACTACCCCGTTCCCAAACTGATCCTGGAGCCGGGGCGTTCTATCGTGGGCACGGCCGGGACCACGCTCTACCGCGTGGGGCCGGTCAAGCACATTCCCGGTGTACGCACCTATGTCGCGGTAGATGGCGGCCTGTCCGACAATCCCCGCCCGGCGCTGTATGACGCCGAGTACACCGCGCTAGTCGCCAACAAGGCCGACCAGGAACCTACCCAGCCCGTGCGCGTGGCTGGCAAGCACTGCGAGACCGACACCCTGCTCGCCGAAGTAACCATCCAGCCGGTGGAAGAGGGCGACCTGCTGGCCGTCTTTTCGACCGGGGCCTACAACTACGCCATGGCCTCCAACTACAATCGCTTCTGCCGCCCGGCGATGGTGCTGGTGAGCGAGGGCCAAGCGGATTTGATCGTACTGCGGGAGACCCTGGATGATCTCATCGCCCAGGACGTAATTCCCCCTCGACTGCAATAGGCCGAGGGTCGCCGCCGGCGGGCCATAGAGCGCCTCGGGCACAACGCCGCTTCCGACCATGGGACTACTAGAGAACCTGCGCCAGGGCAATCTGACCGGGATTCTCGAGACTATCATCGCCGTAGCGATCGCCCTCACGGTGCACGAGTACGCGCACGCCAAGGTGGCCGACTGGGCCGGCGACCCCACTCCGCGCAGCCAGGGCCGGGTGACCCTCAATCCGCTGGCTCACTACGATCCCCTGGGGACCACCCTGTTTCTGCTCTTGGGCTTCGGTTGGGGCAAGCCGGTGCCGGTCAATCCGCTCAAGTTTCGTCGGCCGCGCCGGGACGACGTGCTGGTCTCCGCGGCGGGCGCGGGGGCCAACCTCCTCACGGCGGTGCTCTTCGGGTTGCTGCTCAGATTTCGGGTAGTGCCCGCGCCCTATCAGGAGCTAGTGTTCTTCATCGTCGCCCTCAACGTGGTGCTGGCCCTGTTCAACCTGATCCCGCTATACCCTTTGGACGGCTCTCACATCCTGGTGGGGCTCTTTCCCTATCGCCAGGCTCACAAGATCAACCTGTTCTATCAGCGGTGGGGAATGCTCCCCTTGCTTTTCTTGTTCCTTGCCCTCTCTTTCTTGCCCCTGTTGCAGGTGCCCCTGGGATTCATTATGCAACTCATCATCGGTGGGGGAATGAGGGGCTGAAGCCAGGAAGGGAGGTGGCGGCATGGCCCAGGCCGGGCTGAAGAAAGCCGTGGTGCTGTGCGCCGGAGAGGGAACGCGGCTGCGGCCGCTGACCTTCTCCCGGCCCAAGCACTTGTTGCCGGTGGCGGGGCGGCCGCTGCTGGGATGGGCGCTCGACGCCCTGGCGGAGGCTGGCGTTGAGCAGGTTGCCCTGGTGGTCGGGCATCGGCCCGAGGCGATCCAGCGTTACGTCGGCGACGGCAGCGCCTGGGGGCTGCGGGCCTGCTATGTGACCCAGGAGAAGCCGCTCGGGCTGGCTCATGCCGTCGCTTGCGCCCGACACTTTGTGGGCGAAGACGAGTTCCTCGTCTACCTCGGCGACAACCTCCTAGAGTTCGGCGTGCGGGCCCTGGTCGAGGCCTACCTCGCTCAGCGGCCCGTGGCGGCGCTGTTCGTCAAAGAGGTAGAGGACCCCCGGGCCTACGGCGTGGTGGTTACCGAGGGGGATCGTGTCGTGTCCGTGGTGGAAAAGCCCGCGGATCCGCCCAGCAACCTGGCGATCGTGGGCGCCTACGCTTTTAGCCCTGCGATCATGCAGGCCATCCGAGAGACGCCGCCCTCCCCGCGGGGAGAGTACGAGATCACGGACGCCATCCAGCGCTTGGTCGCCGGCCCGGGCGAAGTGATCGCCGTGCCGGTGCAGGGCTTCTGGGAGGATGCCGGTCGTCCCGCCGAGCTGCTGCTCGCCAACCGCCTCTATCTGGACCGTATGGAACCCAAGCTCCTGGGTCATGTCAACGCCCGGAGCCGTGTTGAGGGTCCGGTACAGGTCGGTCGAGGTACCCGGGTGACCAACTGCACCCTGTTCGGTCCTTGCCTGGTGGGCGAAAACTGCGTGCTCAGCGACTCTGTGATCGGTCCGTACGTCTCAATAGATGCGGGCACCTACGTCAGTGACAGCCGCGTGGAGAACTGCATTGTGCAGCAGGACTGCAAGATCCGCCACTTGCAGGGGGGCCTGCGCGATTCTGTGCTGGGCACTCAGGTGGAGGTTCTGGGCCGCGAAGGCGGCTCGCAGAACCCGCTCAGCCTCCTGCTGGGTGACATGAGCAGCATCCGGCTGTTCTGACCTGTACCAGAGGACAGCCGTGAGGCCGGGCCCGTTGCTTCCCCTAGCCGAAGCCGCAGGCGCGGGAGGAAGGCTGGGGGGCGAGGCAGCGACGGACCCGCGGGAGCACTTCGTTGTGCCGGCGTAGGACGAGAGATGAGCCGAGCCACCGCCTCAACCGAAGAGATCGCTTTCACCGGCTACCCAGTGAAGATCTATGCCTTCGCCGGGCCCCTTGACCTGCTCCTGCATCTGGCCCGCACCCAGGAGGTGGACCTCGCCGAGATTCCGGTCGCCGAGATCACGCAGCAGTTTCTCGAATACCTGCACACTATGCAGGAGATCAACATCGAGATCACCGGCGAATTCCTGGTCACCGCGGCGGCGCTTGCCTACCTCAAATCCAAGACGCTTCTCCCACCGGAGCCGGAGCCGGAGCCGGAGGAGGAGGAGCCCGTCGAGGACCCCGCCGTGGAACTGCAACGGCGTTTGGCACAATACCACATCTACAAGGAAGCCGCTGAGCGGCTATCCTCGGCACGGCGGCTGCGCGAGCGCATCTTCCTGCGTCCTGTGGAGGAGGACATGGGGCTGGAGGCCGGCTACGTGACCCTCAAGGACGTGTCGCTCTTTGACATGGTGGGAGCAGTCAACCAGCTGCTCAAGCGCGCGCTGCCCGAGCCGGTGGGTCGCGTCCACCTGCCCCGCCTGAGCGTTCGCGATCGGATTGAGGAGATCCTGCTGCGCCTGGCGACCGAGCAGCGCGACCTGACCTTCTCCGACCTGGTGGGTATGCCGGCCACCCGCACCGAGATCATCATCACCTTCCTGGCGTTGCTGGAACTGCTCCGCCGGGAGGAGATCGAGGTGCACCAGGAGGGGTGGGGCGGAGAGATTCTGGTGAGGCGATCGGGGGCGACTCGACCGGAGGGTGAGTCCGTCGCCACCTGAGTAAGTGGCCGTCGCGCAGGACCCGCGGCGCGACCGGCTGCCACCCGAGGGGGAATCGCGGCGGGCGCCCTTGGATTTGCCTGAGCCTGCGGTTTCGTCAGCGGCATCCAGAGTGGAGCGCAAGGCGGGGTCGGTCCGCGGCCTCAGTCGCTCCTTGACTGTTCGCTCTCCCCTGCATTATGATACCTGTGCTTCGGGGCCTGCGCCGCAGCACTGCTCACCGATCACCATCATGGACGCAACGACCCTGGACCTGTGCGCTGCCGCCGAATGTCTGCTCTTCGTCAGCCGTGAGCCGGCCTCGGCCTCCCGGCTGGCGGATTGCTTGGGTCTCCCCGTCGAGCGCATTCCCAAGCTAATGGAGGAGTTGTCCGCGCGCCTGGAGGGTCACGGCCTGCAGGTCGTCCACCTGGCCGGCGGCTACTCCCTGGCCACCCGCGAGGAATACGCCGACCTGGTGCGCGCCTTCCTGGAACCCCAGCCGGAGGCACTCTCCCGCCAGGCGCTGGAGACGCTGGCCATCATCGCCTACCGCCAGCCCATCACCCGCCCGCAGATCGAGGCGGTGCGCGGGGTAAACTCTGCTGCCACCGTGCGCGCCCTGCTCGATAAGGGCCTGATCCGCACCGCCGGGCGAGACAAGGCACCAGGCCGCCCCTTTCTGTTCGTCACTACGGACCGATTCCTGTCCCTGTTCGGTCTGGCGAGCCTGGCCGACCTGCCGGCTCTCAGCGAGGACGCGGTTGAGCACCTGGCGAAGTCGTATGCCGCAGGCGAGTTCGAAGAACCGACCGAGGAGGAAGCCCCATTCGAGTTCGAGGCCTGATCTGCGTCTGTTGCGCCTTGGCTCTGGCTGCATCTGGCGAAGCCCAGCCTCCGACTCCCGGCGCGGCCAGCCTCACCTCGGCCGGCGGGAAGAAGCCCGCGGCTCGCTCGCCGCGCGGGGGAACTGCGGCGGCCCGGGGCCGAGCCGGAGTTCGCCCCCAGCCCTCGGCGGTTTTCCACCAGCCCCACGCCGTCGGCTCGCCGGTTGCGCCGCCTCCCATTCAGGGTGAGGCTTGTGTACTGGTGGACTTCGCCTCCGGTCAAGTGCTGTGCTCCCTCGATCCCCACCGGCGCTTGTATCCGGCCAGCCTAACCAAGATGATGACGGCCGTCCTGGTCGCCGAGCGCTGCCGCCCTGATGAGTGGGTGACCGTCTCTGCCGAGGCCGCCGCCGTGGGAGAGACCAGCCTCAACCTCCAGGCCGGTCAGCAGGTGACGGTGCGGGATCTCCTCACCGGCGCCGTAGTCAAGTCGGCCAACGATGCCGCGGCCGCGCTGGCTTGTCACCTCTCCGGCTCCCAGGCCAAGTTCGCAGACTTGATGAATATCCGGGCGCGGGAGTTGGGCCTGCGGGGCACTCATTTCGTCAATCCCCACGGGTTACATCATCCGAATCATTACACCACCGCTGCTGATTTGGCTACCCTCGCCCGCGCTTTCATGACCTACCCGCTATTGCGAGAGATCACTCGCTTGCCCGAGGCCGACCTGCCCAGTCTTCAGCCGGGGCAAAGCCGGCATGTGTGGAACCAGAACCGCTTGCTCAGGCGTTGGGGAGAGTGTACCGGCATCAAAGGAGGGTACACAAGACAGGCAGGGAAGTGCGTGGCCGCGGCGGCGCGCCGCGGCGGCTGGGACCTGATTTGCGTGGTGCTCAAGAGCGGTGAGGTGTGGGAGGACGCCCGGCGGCTGTTGGAATGGGGCTTCGCCAACTACCGCCGGGTCCTGCCCACCGCAGCGCTGCGCGAGGGCTGCCAGGTACGCGTCTGGGGCGGAAAGCAGGAGTACGTCCCCGCCGCCCTGGGCGGCACAGCCGCCTTCGTCCTGCCGCGCGGCGCTCGCGCCGACTGGCAGGTCGAACTCCTCCCTCAGGACCAGCGCGCCCCGGTAACCGTGGGCCAGGAGGTAGGCACCGCCCTGGTGCGGCTGCCCGGGCAAGCAGAGCGCCGCCTGCCCCTGGTGGCCCTGGCGGACGTGCCGCCGCTGGAGCCGGTGGTCACCCAGGGGCAGGCTCTCTGGGCTGTCCTCCTGCTGTCGGGAGCAGTGCTGCTTTATGGAACGGCTAGCAAAATTCTTGGCACGCGCCGGCGTCGCCTCGCGGCGGGCCAGCGAGCGTTTGATCTGCGCGGGGCGCGTGTCGGTGGACGGCAAAGTGGTGACCTCCCCCGCCGCCCAGGTAGACCCCGACCGCAGCGTGGTGCGGGTGGACGGAAAATTGCTGCGCGTGCCCGCCGAGTCCCTCTACGTCGTCCTAAATAAGCCTCCTGGCCTGCTCACCGCCCGGCGGGACGACTTCGGGCGGCGCACGGTGATGGAACTGCTCCCTGAGCCATGGCGTTCCCGCCTGTTCCCGGTGGGGCGTTTGGACAAAGACACCACCGGGCTGCTGCTCTTTACCGACGACGGCGACCTCGCCTACCGGCTTCTGCATCCCTCCCGCCATGTGCCCAAGACCTACCGCGTGCAAGTTGCGCAGACACCCTCCGATCATACCCTGCGCCGCCTGCGCAGCGGGGTGGAACTGCAAGATGGCCTGACCGCCCCGGCGGAGGTGGTCCTGATCCGCGCCGGTCCTCCCTGCGCCGAAGTGGAGATTACCCTGCGGGAAGGGCGCAACCGCCAGGTGCGTCGCATGTTCCAGGCCGTCGGTCATCCGGTGCTCGCGCTGGCCCGCGTGGCGGTGGGACCGCTGCGCCTGGGCGATCTGCCTCTGGGCCAGTGGCGCGAACTGGAGGCGGAGGAAGTGGCCGCCCTGCGCGCCGCCTGCGGCGAGGGGGAGGGAGGCCGCCGTGACTGACAACCTCGGGGCGCTCCGGTCCCGGGACCTCAGCATCAAGGGCAGCCTGGCTCTCCTGCTCGCAGGGGCCGCGCTCACCGCCGCCGTCGCCGCCGGCTTGATCACCGCTTCCCTGCCCCTAGGCGCACCGGAATGGTCCTGGCGCTTGCGGTCCCTCCCGCTGGCCTGGGGGGTGCCGGCGACCGTCGCCCTGCTGGCGGCACTGCTCATGGCCGTCCTGGTGGGGGACCGCCTGCGCTCGGACCGGGAGCCGAGCCGGCGAGTGTGCGCGCTGTTGCTGGTGGTAATGATTGTGCTGGGGACGGTGCTCTGCCTGGGCGTAGCCTTCCACGACGCCGTGTATCCCGTGAGCGGCGCCCTGGTGGTGCTCAGCGACCTGGCCACGGGCTACTACACCGCCGCGGCCAGGCTCTCCGGACCGGTCGAGGCCTTCTCCGGCCATCTCCAGCGCGCGCCGAGCGAGGAGGTTCCCGACCGCCTGCGCACCCACCCGCCGGGACCGATCTTGTTCATGATGACGCTGCGCAATCTCGTCCTCGCCCAACCCAGGGCCCTGGCCGTGCTGGAGGAGTACCTGGCGCGCGCCTACGGGGGGCTTTCCGGGGAGGGCCTGGTGCGCCTTTCCCGCGCCGGTACCGCCGCCCCCCTGTCCGCGGCGGACGCGCTGATTGCGGTTCCGGTATCCCTGCTGCTGACCGTGCTGCCGGTGCTGATTGTCCTGCCCGTCTACGGCCTGGGCGCGACGTTGGCCGACCGCAAAGTGGGCCTAGCCGCCGCGTCGCTCTCCTTGACTCTGCCTTCTCTCCTCTGTTTTGTCCCCGGCATTGACGGCCTGGGAGCGGTACTTGTCCTCACTGCCTTGTACCTGTGGGTGGCCTCCCTGCGCTGCGGGTACTGGTGGCTGTACGCCTTGACCGGCCTGGCCGCTTCCGTCGCCTTGCTCTGGAGTTTCGGGTACCTGGCGATAGCGCCGGTGGCGATCTTCCTGTGCTGGCGGCGGGGAACCTGGCAACCCCAGCGCCTCGGGCAGGGTCTGGTGTTCGCCTGGGCCGTAGTGACCATTTTCTACGGGGTCTGCGAGGCGGCCTTCGGCTACAGTCTGCCCGCGGCGGCGGCCGCC
>CALFVE010000067.1 GCA_937928475.1 uncultured bacterium
CCTGCGCGCTGTGCCGTTGCGGGCGGTGCGACTGGGCGAGGGCTTCTGGAGCCCGCGCCTGGAGGCAAATGCGGCGGCCGGGATGCCGCGCTTTCTGCGCGACATGGAGGAGCACGGCGTGGTAGACAACTTTCGCCGTGCCGCCGGGCGCGCGGATCTTCCCTGGCGGCAGGCCTCTTTCGCCAGCGAGTCGGACCTGTATAAGTGGCTGGAAGCGGTCGGCTTCGTCCTCCAGACCCAGGAAGCGCCCCACTTGCGCGAGGCAGCAGAGGGGATCATTGAGGAGATCGCGGCCGCGCAGGGCCCGGACGGCTATCTCTTCCTGCACACCTCGCTCTCCTCGCCGGAGGGCTACGAACGCTTCAGTCAACTGGAACGGTCGCATGAACTGTACTGCGCCGGACACCTGATGCAGGCAGGCATCGCCTACTACCGCGCCACCGGGGACGAGCGGCTGCTGCGGGTGGGAACGCGGTTCGCCGAGTACCTGTGCCAGGAGTTCGGTCCCGGCAAGCGCGAGGTGACCGACGGGCATCCCGAAGTTGAGATGGCACTGATCGAACTCTACCGGACGACGGAGGAGCGGCGCTACCTGGACCTAGCCGGGTTCTTCCTGAGTCTGCCGCAGTCGGCGGGCAACCTGCCGCCCATCGCCGAGCGCCCGGCGCTGGTGGGACATGCCGTGCGGTCGGGGTACATCTGCTGCGGGGGAGCCGACTGGTACCTGGAGACCGGCGAGGAGGGAATGCGGGCGAATCTCTGCCGACTGTGGGAGGACCTGACGCGCGGCAAACTGTACCTCACGGGCGGTGTGGGTGCGAGGCACGAGGGGGAGGCCTTCGGCGAACCGTACGAACTGCCCAACGCGCGCGCCTACGCCGAAACCTGCGCCGCGATAGCGCACGCCATGTGGGCTTGGCGGATGCTGCTGATTACCGGCGAGGCGCGGTACGCTGACGTGCTGGAAACGATCCTGTACAATGGCTTCCTCTCCGGAGTCTCGCTGAGCGGAGACCAGTACTTTTACATGAACCCGCTCGCCAGCGACGGCGGCTACCGGCGCGTGCCCTGGTTCGGCTGCAACTGCTGCCCCCCTAATGTCCACCGTATGATCGCCTCGCTCCCCGGATACTTCTTTACGGTGAGCGAGAAGGGAGTGCAGGTGCACCTCTACGATACTTGCGAAGCCCTGCTGACCTTACCCGACGGCACCGCAGTGCGCTTGGAAGTGCGGACCCGCTATCCTTGGGAAGGCAAGGTCGAGGTCGTGGTGACCCCTGAGGCCGCCAGCGAGTTCACCGTTTCTCTGCGTCTTCCCGCCTGGGCCGAGGGAGCCGTGGCCGAAGTCAACGGAGAGCGCGCTGAGGCGGAGGCGGCCCCGGGCACCTACCTGGCTCTGCGCCGCACATGGCAGGCAGGCGACAGGATCACCCTTAGCCTCCCACTGCAACCTCGGCTGGTGGAGAGTCACCCGCGGGTCGCCGAGAACCGTTGCGCTATCGCGCTGCAACGGGGTCCGATCGTCTATTGTTTTGAGAGCAATGACAATCCGCTGGTCTCGGTACCGGATCTGGCGCTGGCCCCGAGCGAAGGAGACACGACCGGTGGCTTCGTCGCTGAATGGCAGCCGGACCTGCTCGCCGGTGTCGCGCTCCTGCGCGGCCCGGGCCGGGCGATGTGCATGCCTTGCGCCGCCGAAAGGGAGGTGCCACTGTACCGCACCTGGGGGTGCGGATCGCAGCAGGCTCGGTATGAGAAAGAGGTCACGGCAATTCCCTACTACGCTTGGGCTAATCGGGGCGACTCGGCGATGCGGGTCTGGCTGCCCCTGGCTCACGCGGGCGAAGGGGTCACTTGCCCCCATCATCCCCCTGCGGAGACAAGCCCATGACTTCGGCGAAGCCGTCCCCTGCCGCCGCGCCCCGCTGCGAGCCGCTGGCGCAAGACGCCCGCTGGGCGCTCTCGGGAGTCGTCGGCGACTGGCTGGATACGGTAGTCGAGAACTGGCTGCTGCCCTTCCCTCGCGCAAATCCAGCGATGATCCAGATGTTCCGGGACCGGGACCGCCGGCCGACTCGCAAACTGATGCCCTGGTCGGGGGAGTTCGTCGGCAAGTACCTGCTGGGCGCGCTAGCCATCTGGGAGATGACCCGCAACCAGCGGCTCGGGGAGACCGTCGAGAGGATAGTGCGCGACCTGCTCCGGACTCAGGGGCCGGATGGTTACCTAGGGCCCTTTCCCGCGGAGACACGACTCACCGGAGACAACTGGGACCTCTGGGGGCACTACCACGTTATCTATGCCTTGCTCAAACATCACGACCTGACCGGCGAGGGGGCGGTGCTGGAGGCGGCCTGCCGAGCGGCCGACCTTATCTGCGGCACCTTCGGCCTCGGGCGCGCGCGTATCTTGCACGCCCAGCAGATGAATATGGGCATCGTGCACGCTTTGGCGCTGCTGTACCGCCGCGTCCCCGAGAAGCGGTACTTGGAGACTGCCCAGTGGGTGGTAGCCGACTCGGATGCCCCGGGCGGGGTGGGGATCATGCGCTCGGCCCGGCGGGGCCGGGAGTTCTTCGAGTTCGGCGAGCAAGCCTGCCGCTGGGAGATTCTGCATTTCGTGCAGGGCCTCGCCGAACTGTACTGGCTCACCAGCGAGACCGAGTACCGCGACTGCTTCTTGCGGGTCGCGGACAGCATCCGGCGTCTCGACCGACACAACACGGGGGGCTTTTCCACCGGAGAAAGGGCAATCGGCACGCCCTATCGCTTGCCCGGACTGGACACGCCGGAGCGCCCCCGCCTCTGGCAGTTCTGCATCGAGACCTGCTGCACAGTGGCCTGGAACGCGCTGTGCGTGGACCTGCTGCGCATGACCGGCGAGGCTTCGGTGGCCGACGAGATCGAACTGACGCTTTACAACTCGGCGCAGGGCTCCATGCACCCTTCCGGGCGCTGGTGGACCTACAACACACCGATGGACGGCCTGCGGCTTTCTTCTGCCGACCAGATTCAGTTTCAGGCCCACCCCGGCGGGCCAAAACTCAACTGCTGCAACGCTAACGGCCCTCGGCCGCTGGGTCTAGTCCGCGACTGGGCGGTCGTGACCGGCGACGACGGCATCTACCTGAACTACTACGGCCCGGGCAGCATCACCGCTCGCCTCCCAGGGGGCGGCACGGTCACTTTCGCGCAGGACACCGACTACCCTTTGGAGGGACACGTTGCGCTTACAGTCAGCCCGGACCGATCGCGGGAGTTTGCGTTGCGACTGCGTATCCCCACCTGGTCACGACGCGCGCGGCTGGAGGTCAACGGGGAGTCGTTCTCAGTCCGGCCGGGGACCTATGCCGAACTGAAGCGGCCGTGGCGGAGCGGCGACCGCGTGGAACTCGACCTGGACTTCTCCCCCCGCTACTGGGCCGGGCAGGAGGACTGCGCGGGGAAGATCGCCCTGTACCGCGGCCCCCTGCTGCTGGCCTGGGATCAGCGCCTGAATCTCTGCGAAGAGACCGATCTGCCAGGGCTGGAGGCGAGCCGGCTGAGCCTGCGCCGCCGGCCGGTGGACAGCCCCGAGCCGCGGCCGCTGCTGCTGGTTGAGGTGGACAGTCCGGGGGGCCGGCCGCTGGTGCTCTGCGACTTCGCCAGCGCCGGCGCCGCGGGCAACCCGTATGTCTCCTGGCTGCCCGCTACTGGCGCCGATCCGAACCCCGACGGGCCCTTTGCCCGCAGTGACTGAGGAGGTCGTCATGCCCAAGGTTCGCTATCAGGAGATGCTGCCGCACGAGATTGTCGCCGCGCGGGAGGCTTGCCCGATCGCTTATGTGCCTCTGGGAGGCATCGAGTGGCACGGCGAGCACCTGGCGGTGGGCAATGATACGCTCAAGGCGGACATGCTGGCGGTGCGCTGCGCCGAAGCCGCCGGCGGCCTGGCCATGCCTGCGCTGTGGTGGGGAGAGCCGCGCGAGGCATACCTGATGGAGGCCAACGCCGCCGACCGCGCGCTTATTGCCGAGAAGATGCACCTGCCAGCGGAGAACTTTGCGCCCGGCTACATGGGCCGTAGTGTCTACGAGGCGGACCGCGCCTATGTCGAGTTGCTCGTGCATATTTGCCGGCAACTGATGAGCCTGGGGTTCAAGGTGATCACCCTGATCGCCGGACACTACCCGATCCGCAACCATGCGCAGGCGGCAGCGGAGTGGTTCAATCTGACGGCTCGCGGGGCGACCCGGGCCTGGGCCTGTTCGGGATATGAACTGGTGCAGGACGAGATCCCCTGCGCCGGGGATCACGCCGGAGGCTGGGAGACAGCGCTGCTGTTGGCTTTGCGGCCGGAGTGCGTGGACCTCAGTCGCCTTCCGGCCGACCGCGAGGCACCGCTGGTCGGCGTCAGCACCAGACCTGACCACCACCCCGCCGACAGCACCCCCGACCTAGGGGAGGTCGCCGTGCAAGCAGTGGTCCGCGCGATCACCGGAAGGGCACACGATGTCCTGTCCCATTGCACCTGAGGAACGGAGGCCGCACCGTTATCCGAGAACATTGTGAGGGAGGAGAAACACATGGCGAAGATGCTGATTGCCTACTACAGTCGCACGGGAAACACCGCGCAGATGGCCGACCTGATCGCCCGCGCAGCCGCCGAGGTGGAGGGGGTCGAGGTAACGAGTCGCCCCGTGGAGGAACTGACCGCCGACGACCTGCCCGCTTACGACGCGATCGTCCTGGGCTCGCCGGTGTACTACGGGGCTCCTGCGGCGGAGATCAAGAGCCTGATTGACGCCAGCGTCAAGTACCACGGCAAACTGGAGGGGAAGGTGGGAGGCGCCTTTGCCAGTTCGGGGGTGCGCGGCGGCGGCGCGGAGACCACCGTGCTGGACTTGCTCAAGGCGCTGCTCATCCACGGGATGATCGTCAAAGGTGAACCGGGTGGCGCTCACTACGGCCCGGTCGCCGTGGGCGCTCCTGACGGGGAGGCCGCCCGCGACTGCGAGTGCCTGGGCCGGAGCGTGGCGACGCTGGCCAAGCGGCTGTTTGGGTAGGACAGGCCCTGACCAGGTGGCCGTCTTCTCTGGCGGGCCCCGGAGGCGTAGCCCTCTTAGAGCGGGTACCGAAAGGCTCCTGCCTGCGCAGGGGCGCATGTTTCGTGGGGCCGTATCCCACGA
>CALFVE010000068.1 GCA_937928475.1 uncultured bacterium
CTACCTGCTCGTCCGCGCTGTAGTGCGGGCTGCCGTCAGGCGCGATTACGGGGAGGCGGAGGCTGATCGGTACTGGTTGTGGGTGCTTTGTGCCGTGCAAGCCCGATTCCTCGGGATCGGCAATAGCCAGGGCGACCCCGATTCGGCAACATAGCAGTCATGCTCACCTTCTTCTCTCACGCAATCCGTGACGCTCTTGCCGAGGAGATGGACCGCGATGCGCGGGTCATCCTGATCGGCGAGGATATCGCCGAGTACGGCGGGGCCTTCAAGATCACCACTGGCTTTGCCGCCCGCTTCGGCAAGCACCGGGTGCGCAATACCCCCATCTCCGAGGGCGGCTTCATGGGCCTCGCCATCGGGGCGGCGATGACCGGCCTGCGGCCCGTGGTCGAGATCATGTTCGCCGATTTCGTCACTCTCGCGCTCGATCAACTGATCAACCACGCCGCCAAGTTCCCCTACATGTACGACGGGCAGGTCAATGTCCCCCTGGTCGTGCGGCTGCCCTCCGGCGCCGGCCGCGGCTACGGGCCAACGCACTCGCAGAGCATGGAGCGCTACCTGTACAACACCCCCGGCCTGCGGGTGGTCGCGCCCAGCGATCCCGCCGAGGCCAAAGGCCTGCTCAAGGCCGCCATCCGCTGCGACGAGCCGGTCTGCTTCGTCGAGAGCAAGGTGCTCTACGGAATGCGCGGCGAGGTGCCCGAAGGCGAACAACTGCTCCCCCTCGAGGGGGCGCGGGTGGTGCGAGAGGGAGAGGCCGCGACCATTGTCGCCTACTCGCGCATGACCCAGGAGGCTTTGCGGGCGGCCGAGGCGCTGGCCGAGCGCGGCGTCTCCTGCGAGGTGGTGGACCTGCGCAGCCTGGCGCCGCTCGATACGGCCACGATTGCCGCGTCGGTCACCAAGACGCAGCGGGTGGTGGTAGTGGAGGAGGGGAGCCTGACCGGCGGGATCGGGGCCGAGGTGGTGGCGCGGATTGTGGAGCGATGCTTTGACTATCTCGATGCGCCGCCGGTGCGAGTGGCGGCGGCGGACACGCCGATTCCGGCCAGCCCGGCTCTGGAGCGGGCCGCGACCCCTAGTGCTCAGCAGATCGCCGAGGCGGTGAGATCGCTTGTCCGTTGACTCAAGTGCAACCGGTGGCGGAGCGGTCGCAGACGAGGCGCGGCCGTCTGAGCCTGCTAGGGCCGGCGAACAGATTGATGCCGCCCTCATCGTCGTCTCCTACAACAAACTGCCCTATACCCGCCTGTGCTTAGAGGGGATGCTGGTCTGCGAGCCCCGCCCGGCGCAGATCATTGTGGTGGATAACGGCTCTTCCGATGGCTCCCGGGAGTACTTGCAGAGTGAATTCCTAAGCCGGGCGCGAACCTCGGGGGTGGACTATGCGTTGATAAACAATGCCACCAACCGGGGCGCCTGCACCGCCCGCAATCAGGCGCTGGAGATCGCTGACGCCCGGTATCTGGCCTTCGTGGACAACGACGTGGCGGTGCGCTCTCGCGCGTGGCTCGACCTTCTTGCCCGGCGCTTGGAAACGGGGCCCGGAGTGGGGATCGCCGGCCCTAAACTGCTCTTCCCCTTCCCGCCGTATGACATTGAGTGCGCGGGAGTCGCCATCTCTCCCTCTGGTCGGGTGCAATACCGGGGTCGGGGGGAGCCGCGGGGGAGGTGGGCGCGGGCCGGGCCGGTGCAATGCCTGATCAGCGCGTGCTGGCTGATGAAGCGGGAGGTCTACCGCCAGGTCGGTGGGCTCGATGAGGTATTCAACCCGGCCCAGTACGAGGACTTCGACCTGTGCTACCGGGCCCGCGAGGCTGGCTGGGAGGTCTGGTACGAACCGGCCGCGGAGATGTATCATTTTGAGAACACCACCACCGCGGGCTCGCCCGATTTGAACTTCCGCTACATCACCATTCGCAATGGCCTAGAGTTCAAGCGGCGCTGGCAGCATCGCTTTCGGGAGGAGGGCGGGCCGCCCGACGAGGCGTGCCGCTGGCGTAATCTGCCGCTGAGAACGATTGAGGAGACCGGCGCGCCACCGATGGTTTAGGCGTTGGGCTGGTGCTTGACTTGGCAGCGCGCCACTCGCCGCAGGCCACTCACTAACGAGGTGTTTTCATGTCTAGCGATGCCGACTTGAAAAGCCGCTTGAAAAATATGATCGTGGAGCGGCTTTTCCTCAAGGTGGACCCCAACACTATGCCCGATGACGCCAATCTGATGGAGACCTACGGGATTGACTCGGTCAACCTCTTTGAGATCGTAGTCGGCCTGGAGGACGACTTTGGGATTTCCCTGGCCGAAGAGGACTTCTCCATCGAGGCCTTCGCTACCGTGAACAGCATCGCTGAGTTAGTCAGGCGCAAGGGAGGGGGGTAACATGCCCACGGTCCAGGAACCCGTCAGTTTCGGGGTTGCCGGCGTCCCGGTGCGCGGGATTCTATACTCCCCCGAGGGCCGGAAGGCTCTCGCCGGGGTGGTCATCTGTGACCCCTTCGCTGAGGAGAAAAAGTGCGCTCAGAGTACCCTGGCCCAGTTAGGCCGGGCCCTGGCCGAGGCGGACGCCTGTGCCTTACACTTTGATTACCGCGGGACGGGCGACAGCGGCGGCCGCTTTGAGGACTATTCCGTGGATGACTACCGGGAGGACCTGCGCGCCGCCGTAGATTTCCTGCGCCTGCGCACCGGCGCCGGCCCCATCGGATTGCTCGGCCTACGGCTCGGTGCTACCCTGGCGGCGTTGGAGGCCCCGGCCTGCCGGGCCGGCTTCCTGATTATGTGGGAGCCGATCCTAGACGGCGCCCGCTATCTGCGGGAACTCAGCCAGCGCTCCACTATCAAGAGCATGCTGACCGGAGCGGGCGCTCCCGCTGACCTGGAGGAAGAGAGCGAGCCAGTCGGCTTTGTGGACCTGGACGGCTACCGTCTGTCACCTCGCGCGGTCAAGGGCCTGCAGCAGCTGCGCCTGGCGCCACCACCGGACGGCCCGACTCGAACGCTACTGGTTGAGTGCACACCCCGCGGGGAGAACACCGCGGCGGGATTGACGCTGATCCAGTCCTACCGCTACGGGGAGGCCCGCGCCCTGCGCCTGGAGCCCTTCTGGCAGCGGATCGGTCTGACCGATACTTCCGCGCTCATTGCCGAAACTGTATCCTGGCTGCGGGACCAGTGGGGGGGCCATGCTTAGGGCCGACACCATCGCTGCGGAGGAGCGTTTCCTCTTTACTCTGGAAGACGCCCGCCTGGTGGCGACTTTGCACCAACCGGAGGCGTCCCCGGTGGCGGGTCTGATCCTCTTGCACGGCTGGGCCGGCTACCGGGCCGGCCCACATCAGATGTTCGTGAAGCTGGGCCGACAGGCCGCCGAAAGCGGGCTCTGCTGCCTGCGCTTTGACTTCCGCGGGCGCGGTGACAGCGAGGGTGATCCTCAGGCCTCCAGCCTGAGCACCATGATTGCCGATACCTGCCGGGCGGCGGAAGTGCTGGCGGAAAAATGCGGCCCTCTGCCTTTGGCCCTAGTGGGCGACTGCAGCGGCAGCGAGGTGGCCCTGGGCGCGGCCGCCCTCATCCCCGCCGTGCAGCGCCTGGTGCTGTGGTCGGCGCCTCCGGTAGCCGCAGATCGTCAGCAGATGCACCGCGCCAAGCGAGCGGGCATACTCGGCAAGTACCTGCGCAAAGCCCTGCGCCCCCGGACCTGGCGGCGGCTCTTGCGTGGCGAGGTACGCCTGGACCTGGTCAGCAGAACTATCCGCACTGGTGGCCTGGGCGCGGGGGAACTCGGGCAAGCAAGCGACCGGGATATCCCCTGGCTGCAACGCTTCGCCGCCTTTCCGGGCCGTATTCTGTTCATCTATGGCGGCAACGATCCCACCACCCCTGCCTGTCTCGAGCACTACCGAGAACTGAGCGAGCACGTGGGGCGGCCCTTTGAAACCCACATCGTCGCGGGCGCCAATCACGCCTTCTACTCGTTGGCCTGGGAGCAGGAGGTCATTGACACTACCCTGCGCTGGCTGGGAGAGTGGCGCGCGGAATTGACCGGAAGCCATGCCTGAATCCCGCGCCCACCCGCTGCGAGTGGTCTTCGTCAACCACGTCGCCCAGTGCAGCGGCGCCGAGCATAGCCTACTCAGTCTGCTGCGAGGGCTGGTCTCGGTGGGAGTGGAGCCCTTTGCCCTGGCTCCCCTCGGCCCCTTGAGTAAGCGCCTGGAGGCGCTCGGCATCCCTGTGATTCCCCTGCCCAGCCGGCGCTTGCGGCGCACGGTCAATCCACTCAGCCTGATCGCCCAACTCCGTTGGCTGCGCCAGGTCCGTGACCTGGTAGGGGAGGCCTGCCGCCGGGTGGGAGCCAGCCTGGTGCATGCCAACACGCTGCCGGCCGCAGTGGCTCTGGCCCAGCGTGGTCCGGCCTTGCTGCCCTTGGTTTGGCATTGCCGCGACCTGCTGCACCCGCCGCAGGTCTTGCGCTGGCTCGGACCGCGCTGCGCGGCAGTCATCGCCATCTCCCGTGTGGTCGAGCGCACGGTGCGGGAGGCCTGCCCCCAGGCGCGGGTGCGCCTCATCTATAACGGTCTGGACCCTGCCGATCTCCCTTTGCGCCGGGACCGGGCGGCGGTGCGCGCCGAGTTCGGGGTGGGTCCCGAGACGCCAGTGGTGATCAGCATCGGGCAACTTGTCCCCTGGAAACGCCACGACTTGCTGCTAGAGGCGGCTCGTCGGCTGGCGGCCGATCTGCCGGGCGCGCGCTGGTGGATGGTAGGTGCGGACCTCTTCGGGGACAACGCGGCCTATGCCTGCCGCCTGCAGCAAAGCGCGCCGGCGACCGTCACCTTCACCGGGTACCGGGGGGACGCGGCCGATCTGATCCGGGCCGCCGATGTGCTCGTGCATGCCGCCACCGCCGAGCCGCTGGGGCGGGTGATCTTGGAGGCGATGCTCCTCGGCACACCTTGCGTCGCCCCGGCGGCAGGAGGGATTCCTGAACTGCTGGAGGGCGGAGTCAGCGGCTGGCTGGTGGAGCCGGGGAGCGCCGAGGCGCTGGCCCAGGGCGCGCTGAGGCTGCTGCAGGACGCGCCCTTGCGGGCTGGCCTGGCCGCCGCCGCGCAGGCCCGCGTTCGCGAGCGTTTCAGCGCCGAGAGGACTGCCGTGGAAACGTTGGCCCTGTACCGGCAGGTCGTTGCGGGAGGCGAAGATGCGCCTGGGCTATGACGCTCTCTGCCTGCATCCGCCTTACTCGGGGGTGCAGGTGGCCGTGGAGCAAGCAGCGCTGGCCTTGGCCCCGCGCTTGGGTCCAGGTCTCACCGTGTTCGCCCCGGCGGGCTATGCCTGGCCGCCGGGCCCGCAGAGTCTACCCGCCGGTGGTCCGCGCCTGGTGCGGGCACCAATCAGCGGCGGCAACCGCCTGGCCCGCATCGCCTGGGAGCAACTGTGCCTGCCGGCGGCAGCCCGGGCGGCGGGCGTGGACCTGTTGTACTGTCCCGCCTATGTCATGCCCCTGCGCCGGCGGGAGCCTACCGTGGTCCTGGTGCACGATCTGCTCGCCCTCACCCATCCCGAATGGTGTAAGCGGGCCAACGTCTGGCATTTCCGCCTGGTGCTGCCGCGCACTCTGTGGCGGGCCTCCCGTGTCGTCACGCCTTCGGCTACGGTCGCCGAGGCCGTGCGCGCCTGGCCGGGGGTGCAGTCGGACAAGGTCCGCGTGATTCCCTTGGGGATCGAGGAGCGCTTTCACCCGGCCTCGGTGGGCGAGCAGGAAAGGGTACGCGTCGCTTATGGGCTCTCCTGCCCTTACCTGCTGGTCGTGGGCAACATCGAGCCGAAAAAGAATCTTACCGGC
>CALFVE010000069.1 GCA_937928475.1 uncultured bacterium
ACACCCTTCTCGCGGCTGCGGATGAGCGGTTGGTGGCACGAGGGGCAGCTCGCGAACGGCGTCTGGCATTCCCGGCAGTAGAACCAGGCGGGTTTGTCCTTGCGCGGGAAGGAGAAGACCCGGAAACTGGGCTGTCGGTCAAGGAAGTTGTCGAGCCAGTTGCGCAGGTTTGCGTCGGCAACACTGTCGGGGTTGTAGGAGGCATACACACGTGTCTCCTCCAGCGACAGCGTCTCGGTGATCCCGGCGGTCGCGAGGGCCTGGCGGGTTAGGTCGAGGAGATGGGCGGGAAGTCTGGGCCAGTCACATTGGCTCTGGGAGGTGAGGTGGTCGTTCCAGGATAGTTGGAAGTTCCAGAAGTCAATGAAGAGGCGGACGCGGTAGGCCATGCGGGCACCTGCTGGAAAACAATGCGGGGGCCCTCGAAGCGAGGACCCCCGGCGGAGTCATACGAGCCCCGGAGGGCTCGGCGGCGTATTGCGTGCAGGCAACATGGCCCACACGGCAGCGTATTGCCCTTAGTATACCCTTCAACCGGCAGTAAGTCAACATTCTTGTCGCCCGCTAGCCTCGGCGCCTTTCCCCTCAGCGCCGCCCGGCGGCGCGGCGCAGGCGCTGCCAAGTGTGCTCCAGGTCTCCCCGCTCTAGTTCCTGCCGCCCCAGGTCGGTTATCTCCCACAGGCCCTTCGGGCTGCTCGCGCTCAGCAGCCCTGCCTCCACCAGGTCGTGCCGCACCCAAGCCGCCCGGTTGCGCCAGCGGACCTCGCCGGTGCTCAGGAGGCCCCGGTCCTTCCCGGTGAGGCGCGGGCCGATCTCCTGCTCGACCGCCGCCAAGACCTCGCCCAGCGGGGCGGCGCCGCCGGCTGCTTGCAGAGCGCGCAGAATGGGGAAGACATACTCCTTCGCGGGCAGAAGTTCCCCCCGCCCGGCGCGCCCGCCCTCGCGCGGGCGTAGCCGGCCCGCGGCACGGCTCGGGCGCCAGACCTTGCCCCACTCCGAGAGCAGACTGGTGAAATGCTGGTGGAAAGTTTCCAGGGCCTGGCGCTGCCGATCCACGCGCTGGAAAGTCCTGCTGTCCCCCTCGGCGTAGGCCTTCGCCCCCTTCCCCCGGGCAGTTTCCAGCAGCCCGCTGAGTTTCTTGGCGACCATGTCCAACGCCGCCTGCACGCTGGCCCGCGCTTCCTCCATCTCCAATCCCCCGCTGGCTTCGGACTTCGGCGCTTGTGGCTGCCCGTCGAGGGACCCTAGGCGGATTCTCCAACTCATACGCATTCTCCCTCTGGCTTGGGACTTATGCGCTTCGCTCTGGATTATTCCCTAACCCGACCCGGTAGTTCATCCCGTGAGCAGGGCCGGACCACCACGGCGCAGGTCTGAGCATGATATCGGCGGCCCGGCTTGCGCCGCTTAGGCCTCCATAATTAGGTCGTCCACGGACTTGCCTGCCGGGATCATCGGCATCACGTTGGCCTCCTGGAACACGTGGAAGTCCACGAACACCGGCCGGTCGTCAATCTCCATCGCCCGCTCCAGCGCGGGGCGCACCTCCTCCGGCTCTTTGACTGTGATCCCCTCCGCGCCGTAGGCCCGGGCCACCGCGGCGAAGTCCGGATTGCCGTCGTACAGCACGGTCGCGCTGTAGCGCTTGTGGTAGAACAAGTCCTGCCACTGGCGCACCATTCCCAAATAGCCGTTGTTGAGGATGGCCACTTTCACCGGCAGACGCCAGCGGGTGGCTGTGGCCAGTTCCTGGATGTTCATCTGGATGGAGCCGTCGCCGGCGATGTCCCACACCACCGCCTCGGGGCAGCCGAACTGCGCCCCGATGGCGGCGGGGAAGCCGTAGCCCATGGTGCCCAGGCCGCCGGAGGAGAGGAAGTGGCGGGGTTTGTCCATCGGGTAGTATTGTGCGGCCCACATCTGATTCTGCCCCACCTCGGTGGCAACGATCGCCTCGCCCCCCGTCACGCGCCACAGTTCTTCGATTACGTACTGGGGCGCGATGCCTTGCTTAGGCTGAGGGTAGCGCAGGGGGTGCTTTTTCTTCCACTCAAGGATCTGTTCGTCCCAGGCCCGGCGATCGCGCTTCTTCACCAGAGGCAGCAAAGCCTCCAAGGCCAGGCGAGCGTCGGCGGCCAGGCCCACGTGAGGGACCACGATCTTGGCTAGTTCCGCGGGGTCCACGTCAATGTGGATGATCCCTGCCGAGGGGGCGAACTTGGCCAGGTCCCCGGTCACCCGGTCGTCGAAGCGCACGCCGATGCCGATGAGCAGGTCAGTATGATGCATGGCCAGGCTAGCGTAAGCCGGCCCGTGCATGCCGGGCATGCCGAGGGAAAGGGGATGAGACTCCGGGAAGGCGCCCTTGCCCATCAAGGTGTGTACCACCGGAATCCCCGTCTTCTCCGCCAGTTTACGCAGGGCCGGGGCCGCGCCACTGCTGATAATCCCCCCGCCTACATACAGCACCGGCCGCTCGGCGCGGTTGATCATCTCGGCGGCGGCCCGCAGGGCGGCACGGTCCGGCTCCGCGGGCGGTTGATAACCGCGCAGGACGGTCTCATGCCGCTCGCCGAGAGCGGCCTGGCCGGTGCTCACATCCACAGGAATATCCACCAGCACGGCGCCCGGCCGCCCGGTGCGAGCCAGATGGAAGGCTTCGCGCAGGACGTCGCCCAATTCGGCGGTGCTCTTCACCAGGTAGTTGTGCTTGGTGATGGGCATGCTCACGCCGCGAATGTCCGCCTCCTGAAAGGCGTCCTTGCCAATCACCGAGGTCCGCACCTGCCCGGTGATCGCCACCACCGGGATCGAGTCCATATTGGCGGTGGCCAGCCCGGTGACCAGGTTGAGGGCGCCGGGCCCGGAGGTGGCCAGGCACACCCCCACTTTGCCGGTGGCGCGGGCGTAGCCGTCGGCCATGTGCGCCGCGCCTTGCTCATGGCGGGTGAGGATATTGCGCAGGCGGCCAGCCTGGACCTCATCATAAAGCCGGTCATAGATGGGAATCATCACCCCGCCGGGAATGCCGAAGACAATCTCCACGCCCTCTTCCTGGAAGACCTGGGCGAGGATGTCGGCGCCGCTCATCAGTTTCGGCTTCCGGGTGGGTGTACGCTTGGTCGGCATGAGTACGGGCCTCCTGTTCGCTTCGAGAGGGATGGGGCTGGTCGGGTCCCTGTGACCTCAATCACCAATCACTATCCCCAGTTTTTTCGCCAACTGGTCCGCCTTCTTCCGATCCGCTTCGGCCCTTTGCTTCTCGCCAAGGGCCTCGTGGAGGTTGGCTCGGCTCAGGTAGGCGTAGGGGTCGTTGGGATCCAGTTTGATCGCCTGATTGAGCTGCGCCAGCGCCTCCTCGTATTGCTGCTGATGGTAGTACCAGTCGCCGCGCCCCTTGTAGGCCCCGGCGTATTTGGCGTCAATCTCCGTGGCCTGGTCGAAGTCGGCCAGGGCCTGGGCCATCCACTGTTTCTCCTCCGCTGGCCGGCCGGCGGCCTGGTAGGCGAAGGTCATGTCCACGTATCCCCGCTCCACGTAGGCCGAGGCCAGGTTGGGGTCGAGTTCGATGGCCTTGTCGAGATCCTGCTTGGCCAGCCGCACGCGGGTCTTTTCGGCCTCCCACTGCGAGAGGGTATGGTGCGCCACGCCGCGCGCGGCGTAGGCTTTGGCGAAGTTAGGATGCAGGTTGATCGCCTGCGTGTATTCCTCGACGGCCTCCCGCCACTTGCCCTGCTTGGCGAATTTCTCGCCGGCGGCGAAGTGCCTCTCGGCCCCGGCCTTGTCGGCGGCGGGCGGCGGGACGGGCGTGGGGACCGCCGGCGGCGGGGCCGGAGCGGTGGGCACTCTCGGCGCCGCGGGAACAACCGGCCCCGGCGGAGGCTGCGCCTGACGCGGGCAGCCGACATGAACGCACAGGTACAGCGCCAGCAAGACCGCCAGGATTGCCTTCATCATCGCGCCTCCCGGCGACACAGTTGGTTCCGCCAAAGGAACCGGGCAACCGTCTCCTCCCCTCCCCCGCTCTCCCCTGCCGACTTTCCACGTCCCTACTCCATCACCGCCCCTTGCGCGGCGCTGCTTACCATCCGCGCATACCTGGCCAGCCAGCCGGTCTGCACCTTGGGGGCCGGGGCCTGCCAAGCGGCCCGGCGGCGGGCCAGTTCGGCCTCCTCCACCAGGAGGTCAAGCCGGCGGGCGTCCAGGTCAATCTCGATCTCGTCGCCGTCGCGCACCAGGGCGATCGGCCCGCCGGCGGCGGCCTCTGGCGAGACATGCCCTACGCAGGGGCCGCGCGTCCCACCGCTAAAGCGCCCGTCGGTCACCAGCGCCACCTTCTCCTCCTTGCCCATGCCGGTGAGCGCTGCCGTGGGGTTGAGCATCTCGCGCATGCCCGGTCCGCCGCGCGGTCCCTCGTAGCGGACAACCACCCAGCAGCCATCGGGTATCCGGTCGGCCAGGATCGCCTCCATCGCCGCTTCCTCGGAGTCAAAGCACAGGGCCTGGCCCCGGAACTTGCGCATCTTTGCGGAGACGGCAGACTGCTTGATAATCGCCCCCTCGGGGCAGAGGCTACCGCGCAGCACGGCGATCCCGCCCTCGGGCCGGTAGGCGTCGTCCAGCGAGCGGATCACTCCGGTGTCGGTTACCTCGCCTTCTCGCGCAATCTCCCGGATGTCTTTGCCGCTGACCGTAGCGCTCTCCTCGATCAGCGAACGTAGGTTGTGCAGCACCCCGGGAATGCCCCCGGCCCATTCCAGGTCCTCCATCATATGCTCCCCCGCCGGGCGCAGGAAGGCGATCTGCGGCGTGGCCTGGCTGATTTCGTCGAAGGTCTCCAGGGGGAGTTCCACGCCCGCCTCGTGAGCGATCGCCGCCAAATGCAGGCAGGAGTTGGTGGAGCCGCCCAGGGCCATGTCCACCCGAATCGCGTTGCGCAGCGCCGCCGGGGTGAGAATCTGCCGCGCCGTCACGTTCTCGCGTACCAGGGCGCAGATGCGCTCGCCGCTGTCGTAGGCAAGCCGCTGCTTCTTCGCCGACCCGGCCAGCGCAGTGCCGCAGCCGGCCAGGCTCATCCCCATCGCTTCAGTGAGGCAGGCCATGGTGTTGGCGGTGTACAGGCCCTGGCAGGAGCCTTCGCCGGGGCAGGCCTCCAGTTCCAGTTCACACAGTTCCTCCTCGGTCATCTGCCCGGCCCGCACCCGACCCACGGCCTCGAAGGTGTCGTGCACCAGGTCCAGCCGCCGCCCGCGCAGCCGCCCCGAGTACATCGGCCCGGCGGTGACCACAATCGCGGGAATATCCAGGCGGCCCGCCGCCATGAGCATCCCCGGCGTGATCTTATCGCAGTCGGTGAGCAGCACCAGCCCGTCGAGAGCGTAGGCCTGGGCCATGGACTCCACCGTATCGGCGATCAGTTCGCGCGAGGGGAGGGAATAGAACATTCCGGCGTGGCCCATGGCAATGCCGTCGCAGATGCCCATGACGCCGAACTGAAAAGGCACCCCTCCGCCGGCGGCCACGCCGAGTTCCACGGCCCGGGCCAGGCGCTGCATCCCGATATGCCCGGGCACGAGGTCGGTGAAGGAGTTGGCGATGCCGATGAAGGGCTTGCCCAGTTGCTCCCGCGTCACCCCACAAGCATGGAGCAGGGCCCGGGCAGGGGCCTGAGTGAGACCGAGCTTGGCGCGATCGGAACGCATGTGATTCACCTCGCACATCTGGACACGCCGGGCTGGGGCGTGTCATTCCTCGGAACTAGTCCAGGGCTGTTCTACTGAAGTACAATGTGGCTTGCCAGAACTATGCCTACGGGCCCAAGAAGTGTACTCTGGCGCGTGGGGTTTCCTTGTAGGCGAGTCTCCGCACTTCTTGGGAGGCAACCCAGGCTCCTTGGTTGCGCTGCCCATGGTGCAAGAGATTTTTACTAAAGTAGAATTCGGTTCACCGGAATTATACTTCTGCCCCCCAAACTATAATTCTACTCCGGCTAGTGGTGGCCCAGTATCTCCAGCACCGCTGGAGCGACGAAAGCCTTGGGATGGTGGGTTCCGGGGATTTCCTGGAGCACTCCCACCTCCACGAGTCTCTGCACGCTGTGTTGGGCACTCGCGTATGTGACGCCGAGAACCTTCTGGGCCCCCGGGATGGTGATCAGAGGCATCTCCAGGAGCCTATCGGCCAGTCGTGGAAGCAGCGCGGAGCCCCCAGGTCTTGTGAGCAGGTTTCGCCATTGCGCCTGCAGTTCCAGTAGAGAACGCGCCTTGACAATGGTAGCAATGGCTTGCTGCTCAACGGCACAAAGGAAGAATCGCACCCACTCGTGCCACGCTCCGCGCTGGCTGACTGCCATCAGCAGGTCGTAATACTCCTCGCGGTTCCGCTCAAAGAACTCGGACAGATACAGAAGCGGCTGCGAAATCAGCTCCCAGTGGACCAGAAGCAGCGCGAGTAGCAGTCTGCCGATCCTTCCGTTTCCGTCAAGAAACGGATGAATCGCCTCGAACTGATAGTGGATGAAGGCCAGGCGGACCAGAGGCGGGTAGACATCGTCGGCGTGCAGGTACCTCTCGAACTCGCTCAGAGCCGACTGCATCTCGTCGGGGGGTGGCGGCACGTAAAGCGCCTCGTTCAGTGTACAGTTGGGAGGGCCAATCCAGTTTTGGCGTGTGCGAAACTCCCCCGGAGTGAGGTGCTGCCCCCGCACACCACGGACAAGGATGCTATGTATCTCTCGTAGCAGCCTCAAAGAGATCGGCAGCGATTCGCGGCGACTGAGGCCATACTCAAGCGCGTGCACATAGTTGTACACCTCTCGGACGTCTGCCTCAGGAGTCGGTGGCTGGTCACGGAAGAGAGTGGGCTGCCCGATCTCAAAGGCCAGCAAGTCCGCGAGGCTGGCCTGCGTGCCCTCGATACGAGAGGATACGACTGCCTCACGCCTGATCAACGGGCGGATCAGAAGATGGGGATTGGGTAGCTCGCGACCGAGGCCGTCGAGCCGCCCGACGGCCCGGTCCGCTGCCGAAAGAACCGCCCAGAGCGTCCGGTCCGGCTCAAGGTCAGGAGGCAAGGGATTGGGCACAAAGGCCCAGTAGCCTGATTCCCCCTTCCCCACCCTCACCAGGCGGCCCGCGGGGCTACCTCGGAAGCTCTCGACGTCCATAGCACCATCGCCTCGTGCTGTTTAGGAACCATATCTGTGCCAAAAAGGCCCCCTCGTCCGTCACGGGACGAGAGGGCCTCAGCGGAACGGTCGTCCCGCCCATCTCTCGCGGTACCACCCGAGTTCCCCCGCCCAGCGCCTGGGGCGCGAAGCAGGGACGCTCTGACGCTGTAACGGGCGTGCCCGGCAACCCCTAGTGTGGAGAGCCTGCCCTTGTGCGCGGGCGGATATTGTGCGCGAGACCGCACAACCTCCGCCCCTACAGGGGGTTCCTCCGGGTTCAGGGCTGCGGCTCGGGGGCGACGTTCGGCGGGTCCTGGGCGCCGGCACTTTCACCTTGGCCACCGGCTCTCTCTAGCCTGGTCGCGCCGCCTACTCCTCCCCGTCTTTGCTGCTGCTCGCTCGATTGTGTCGCAACTATACACGAAGGGCGCGAGGGACGTCAAGGTGGGGGGTGGTAGGCTCGCCGGCCTGAGACCAGCAGGCCGGACTCCCGGCGCAGGCGCCGCTCATCCGACTCCTCCTGGGGAAGGCGAACGCTCCCTCCGTTTGCCCCGAATTGACGCTCCCTCCGCCCGTTGCTATAATGCCTCTTGCGTCCTCGGGGGAGAGGGTGGAGGGAGGAACCTGGCCGCCCCTAGGGGCCTGGAGAGTCGCCCCCGGCTTGGGGAGAGGGACGGTCCAGCTTTCGCCCGGGATTAGGGCTTCCCCGATCGCCATCATGCGGAAATCGTCCGCCGAGAAACTACCGCGTCCGCTGCGTTGGCTCTACCCCGGTCTGGGGATCAAGCGCTGGTATGCCCTGCTCCTGGTCGGGATTGCGCTGGTCAGCGTCGGGGTTCTGCTGTACTTCAACCTGCCGGCGTACGACCTGGTGAGCCTGGTGGGGCCGGGCAACGAAGCCTGGGCGGGAGCCCTGGGCATCTTGCTGGGGCTGCTGATAATCGTTGCTGCGGTGCGAGGCATCCTGCGCGCGGTGGCCCGGACCTTCCTGCCGACCGAGGAGGGCCGGCTGGTGGATGTGATGCTCTCGCGGCGCAGCAGGGGCGACCGGCGGCTGGTGGCCATCGGCGGTGGCACCGGGCTTTCCTCGCTACTGCGGGGGCTCAAACTGTACACTGACAACCTGGCCGCGATCGTGACGGTCGCCGACGACGGCGGGAGTTCCGGGCGGCTGCGCGGAGAGCTAGGCATGCTGGCGCCGGGCGACGTGCGCAACTGCCTGGTGGCGATGGCCGATTCCGAGCCGCTGATGACCCAGCTTTTCAACTACCGCTTTGACCGGCAGGGCGGAGACCTGGAGGGGCACAGTTTCGGCAACCTCTTGATCGCGGCGCTCACCTCCATCAGCGGCGACTTCGTCCAGGCGCTGCGGGACAGCAGCCGCATTCTGGCCATTCACGGGGAGGTGCTGCCGCCCAGCGTGCAGCCGGTGGTGATCTGCGCGCGCCTCAAGAGCGGGGAAACGGTGCGGGGGGAGACCGCCGTGGGTCAATCGCACGGGCAGGTAGATTATGTCTACCTGGACCCGCCTGCTCCTCGCGCTCTGCCCGAGGCAGTGGAGGCCCTGGAGCAGGCGGATATGGTGGTGATCGGCCCGGGCAGTGTATTCACCAGCATCATGCCCAACCTGCTGGTGC
>CALFVE010000070.1 GCA_937928475.1 uncultured bacterium
CTTCCCCTTGATTTTGCGCCCCAGGAACGGCCGGTGCGTCCTGCGCGACTCCCGGCACAGCCGTCCCGCCCAGCCATAGGGCGATGAACAGGAAAGCCGCCCGCCACGCCCGAACTCGCATCATTGTCCTTCCTCCTCCCCTCCCGCCTCGGCGTGGGCGCCAGGCTGCACCAGCGCCTGCAATTCCGCGGCCAGTTCCATCGCGGCGCTGAATTTCACGAAAAACACGCCCGCCCCGGTGGGGTGCACAAAGGCCAGCAGTTTGTCACCGGCCTCGATGCCGCACCTTTCGCGCGCTTCGATGGGGATCACCACCTGGCCCCGCTCTCCCACCGTCACTGAGCCGACAAAGGCTTCCTGCATGTTCCCTGCCGCTACCATCGGCGATTCTCTCCTTGGTCGCACACCTCTTCTGCGGGCCGCAATCAGGCTTTGTATGATTTGCAGGACCGATTTTACCATACTTACTAGTATGCGTCAAGCCCCTCTTCTGCTTTACAGGGGTAGCCTAACTGGCAAGTTGTCGCGTTTTTCTCCGCTCTGAGTCCTACGCAAACCTCGGGCCTCCTAAGCAGCCGCCGGTGCCGGGGCCGCTGCTAGCAACCCAACTGGCGGTCTAGTGATTCAGGCCTCGCAGGGTCCCCGAAGAGGAAGAACAGTCGCAGGGTGAGCACGTTGTCACACCCGCTCCCAGAGCGCGGAGGAGGGCGCCTGGAGGGACACGAGGGGCGGCAGGCGATCGCCTGTCCTGGCCGCAGACGAGGACCCCCTCGGCTGCAAGCGGGAGTGAGGAGGAGCAGACGCTCGACACATCCGAGGATGGAAAACTCTGCAGCGGCCCTGGACATGTGCAGGTACTACCTAGCCCAAGGCGCCGTCCGCTTAGAAGAGCCGTCCCTCCGGCTGCTCCAAGCGCGCCTTCGGCTGCTGGAGGCGGCCCTTGAGAAACTCCCCCAGGGCCGCAAAGTCGTGCTCCACTGGTGCCCGCATGTTGGGGTTGTGCAACGCCGCCGCCGGGTGGTAGATGGGCATGAAGTAGAGGCCGTCGCGCTCAAAGACCCGCCCGTGCATCTTGCTCATGGTCGCGCCGGGATCGAGGAGGGTCTGCGTCGCCGGGCGGCCCAGGAGACAAAGCAAACGCGGCTGGATGATAGCGATCTGCCCGTCGAGATACTCGCGGCAGGCCTCCACCTCATCGGGGCGCGGCTCGCGATTCTCCGGCGGGCGGCACTTGACGATGTTGGTGATGAACACCTGCGGGCGGCGCAGGCCCGCAGTGAGCAGCAGTTGGTTGAGCAGTTGCCCGGCCGGGCCGACAAAGGGCCGGCCCTGGCGATCCTCCTGATAGCCCGGCCCTTCGCCGATGAACATGACCTGCGCATCCGCCGGCCCCTCCCCGGGCACGGCGTTGGTGCGGCCCTGACACAGGCGGCAGCGCGTGCAGACCCGCACCTGCGCGGCGATGTCGTTCAGGATGGCTTGGCGCTCCTCGGGAGTCATGGGCAGACTGTGCCTCTTCTTTGCAGGCAGTGCGCCCTTTCCTCGTATCCCCACTCCTCCCGCCAGCCCAGACGCCACTATACCGGCGACCGGCGGGCGGCACTGAACTGCCGCCTCTACACGGCAGGCTGCCGCCGCTAAGCCAGCCCCAGCGCCTGGCAGACAGCGGTGATCTCCTTAGTGTCCGGTTCGCTCGCCTCCACCAGCGGCAAGCGCAGGCCTCCGCAATCAAAACCGCATACCTGCAGCGCTCGCTTGATGCAAGCGGGATTGCCCGAGGGCAGGAAAGCCGCCTTGAACAGGGGTAGCAGCCGCTGGTGAATCTGGGCCGCCCGCCGGACCTCGCCCGCGTGATAGGCCTCCACCATCTCCTTCATCTCCCCCGCGGCCACGTGTCCGACAACGCTGACCACCCCGTACCCGCCGACTGAGAGGATGGGCAGCGTCAGGCCATCATCCCCCGACCAGACGGTGAAGCCCTCCGGCGCACCCGCGCAAAGCTTGGCGATGAGCGCCAGGTCGCCGCTGGCTTCCTTGGTGCCCACGATGTTGGGGCAAGCCTCGGCCAGGCGCAGTTGAGTCTCGGCGGCGATGCTGCTGCCGGTGCGCCCGGGGACGTTGTACATGACAATCGGCAGAGGGGTGGCCGCCGCCACCTGGGAGAAGTGCTGGAAGAACCCCTCCTGCGAGGGCTTGTTGTAGTAAGGACCGACGATGAGCAGCGCATCCACCCCGGTCTTTTCCGCCTCGCGGCTCAGGTGTACGGTGTGTGCGTGATTGTTGGACCCGGTGCCGGCTACCACCGGCGCCCGTCCCGCGGCTTCCTTGACCACGCGGAACAGGGTCAGTTTCTCCTCGTCGCTCAGGGTGGGCGACTCTCCGGTGGTGCCAACTACCACGAGGCCGTCGTTGCCCTCACGCAGGAGTTTGGCGGCGAGTTCCGCCGCCCGGTCATAGTCCACGCTGAGGTCCACCTTGAAGGGCGTGACCATGGCGGTAAGAACTTTGCCCAGTGCTTGCATGTCTTTCCCTCCGCTCCCCAGGGGGTGCACCCTCTTTCCACGCCTGCCCGGAGATTCCTCCTCGAGAAGGTCTGCCCGCGTGGGCAGGAGAAGTCAGGCTGGGGACCACGCCCTCCCGAGATCTTGCATGGCTGAGGCGAACGTGCTCATCATCGGTGCTGGGCCGGCGGGCCTGGCCTGTGCCTACGAGGCGCTCCGCCAGGGCCTGCACCCGCTGGTGTTGGAGAAGGGGCCTCGGGTGGGCGGCATCGCCCGCACCGAGCAGGCGGACGGTTGCCTGTTCGACCTCGGCGGGCACCGCTTCTTCACCAAAGAGCCCGAGATCGCCGCGCTCTGGGATTCGCTGCTGGGCGAGGAACTGCTCGTCCGCCCTCGCCTCTCCCGCATCTACTACCGGTGCAAGTTCTACGACTATCCCCTGCGCCTGTTTCCGACCCTGCGCAAACTGGGCCTGGGAACTTCGCTGGCCATTCTGGGCAGTTACCTCGCGGCACGGCTTCGGCCCTATCGCGAGCCCCAGAACTTCGAGCAATGGGTAGTCAACCGCTTCGGGCGGCGGCTGTACCAAACCTTTTTCCGCAGTTACACCGAGAAGGTCTGGGGGATGCCCTGCACCGAGATCAGCGCCGACTGGGCAGCCCAGCGCATCCGCGGCCTTTCCCTGCGCGAGATCCTCCGGGCGGCTCTGGTCGGCAACCGCCAGCGGCACACCAGCCTCATCGAGGAGTTCCGCTACCCGCGGCTGGGGCCCAGCATGATGTGGGAGAAAATGGCGGAAGCCATCCTCACTGGCGGAGGGGAACTGCGTCTGGCCACCGCCGCCGGGAGCATCAACCATGAGGCGGGGAAGGTGACGGCCCTGTGGGCGGGCGAAGAGCGCCTGGAACTGGGGGAAGGCGCGCTCGTCTCCTCCGCTCCACTGCGTGATCTCGTCCTGGCGCTCGAACCGCCCGCCCCCGAGTCAGTACGGCAGGCCGCCCAAGGTCTGCGCTACCGCGGCTTCTTGGCCGTCGCCTTGCTGGTCGAAGCGGAAAGCCTCTTTCCCGACAACTGGATCTACATCCACGCCCCCGAGGTGCTAGTCGGGCGCATCCAGAATCCGAAGAACTGGAGTGCCGAGATGGTGCCGGAACCGGGCTTGACCTGCCTAGTGTTGGAGTACTTCTGCTGGCCGAGGGACGAACTGTGGAATCGGCCTGACCGGGACCTCCTCGCTCTGGCCGAGCGCGAGTTGCGGCAGCTGGGGCTCATCGGCGACGAGGAACTGTGCGGCGGGAAGGTGGTGCGGGTGCCCCAGGCCTATCCGGTCTACGACCCTGGGTACCAAGAGCGCGTGCAGACGATTCGCGAATACCTGGGCGGCTTTACCAATCTCCAGGTCATCGGGCGCGCTGGGATGCACCGCTACAATAACATGGACCACTCAATGCTCACCGGGATCCTCGCCGCGCGCAACCTGGCCGGCGAAAGCCACGACCTGTGGCGGGTGAACCTGGAGGAGGAGTACCTGGAGATGCGGCGGGGGAACTGAAGCCCCGTGGTCGAGGCCCAATCCGATGGTAGGCTGAGGCTTGCTTTCCTGCCCCGCTTCCATCCCGGGCGGCGCTAGCGCCGGTCCCCGGCGGGTGGACGCCTGCGCCACGGCCGGCGGGACTAGCCCAACAGCCCGCGCTCGATCAGTTTCTCCGCGATCTGCACCACGTTGGTGGCCGCACCCTTGCGCAAGTTGTCGGAGACGACCCACAGGTTCAGCCCTGAGTCTACCGTCTCGTCCTCGCGAATGCGTCCGACCAGCACAGCATCGCGCCACTCCGGCTTCAGCACGTCCGCCTGGGTGGGATACTGGAGTTCCTCAGGAGCGTTGCGCACCGCCACCGCGTTGGGATCTTGCGTGGGACCGTCAATGACCACTACGCCGGGCGACTGCTCGGGGTCGCTGAGAATGTCCCGCGCCCGGGCCGCGCTCATCGGTTTCTCGAACTCTACGTTAATCGCCTCGGCGTGGCCCACCATCACCGGCACCCGCACCGCGGTGGCCGTCACCGCCAGGTCTGGCGCCCCCAGGATCTTGCGCGTCTCATTGACCATCTTCAGTTCTTCCTTGGTGTACCCGGAAGGCGTGAAGCGGTCAATGTGCGGGAGGCAATCCAACGCAATGGGCCGCGGAAAGACGGCCGGGTCAAACTCCACCGGCCCGCCAGCCAGCCACTGGGGCACCTGCCGCTTGAGTTCCTCCATCGCTGCCAGCCCCCAGCCACTCACCGCCTGGTAGGTGGACACCACGATCCGCTTGATCTTCGCCACCCGGTGCAGCGGCGCCAGCGCGACCACCATCTGGATCGTCGAGCAGTTGGGGCTGGCGATCAGCCGGGTGTCCGGCGTCACCGTGTCCATGTTGACTTCGGGCACCACCAACGGCACGTTGGGGTCCATGCGGAAGTCGCTGCCGTTGTCAATGCACCAGGCCCCGGCCTCCAGCGCGCAGCCGCTCCACTGCACGCTGGCGCCCTTTGCGCCCTCCCGCCCGGCGAAGAAGACCACATCCAGGCCGCGCAGGGCCTCCTCGCAAGTCTCCTGGACCAGAAACTCCTCGTCGCAGAGCACCTCGGTGCGGCAGGTGGTGGCCATCACCCGCAGCGGCTCGGCCAGCGGAAAGTTGCGCTCCTTGAGCACCGTCACGATGGCGTCGCCCACGGGGCCAACGCCGACTAGTCCAGCGCGCACACCCGGCATTGCAGGTCACTTCCTGTTAGAGCAATCGGCGAAGGGCTGATTGACGATTGATAATTGAGAATTGCTGAATGCAGACCTCGCCTCACGCGGCTTGGCCATCCCTCGCTTGGCCCACTCCTCAATTATCAATGACCGATCATCAGTTGGCCCTTCCCACCTTGCGCCTACATTATGTTCTCCAAACCTACCACCAGTCCCTCGAGTTCCCTCACTTTGCGGATGGCCAGCAGCATCCCGGGCATAAAGCACTCCCGGCTGGTGGTGCTGTGCTCGATGCGCAGGACCTCGCCGCGCCCGCCAAAGATCACTTCCTGCTCGGCCACGTATCCGGGCAAGCGCACGGCGTGAATGTGCAGGTTGTCCACAGCCCCGCCCCGGCTGCCGGGGAGTTTGTCGTGGGTCGTGGTAGCAGCCGACAGCGGGCGCTTGCGGGCCGCCCGGATGAGTTCGGCGGTGCGCAGAGCCGTCCCCGAGGGTGCATCGGCTTTGTGCTCGTGGTGGCGCTCGATAATCTCCACGAAATCGAAACTGTTAGCCGCCTCGGCGGCGAAGCGCATCATCAGCACCGCGCCCAGGCTAAAGTTGGGCGCGACCACGCAGGCCGTCTGGTGCCGGCGGGCGGTGCGGTCAATCACCTGCAGATCCGTGGGCGACAGGCCGGTCGTACCTACCACACAGGCCACGCCCCGCTTGAGGGCCGTCTCCACATTGTCCCGTACTACCGCGGGGGAAGTAAAGTCCACCATCACCTGCGGCTCGGTCTCGTCCAGCGTCGCGCCCAGCATCCGGCCACAGCACAGGTCAGCGGGAGCGCGGGCGTCAATCTCGGTGAGCGGGTGGCCCTGTCCGGCGGGATCCACCGCTCCCACCAAGGTTAGGTCCGGCTCGGAGAGAACCGCAGCAACGGCCTGGCGGCCCATCTGCCCCCAGGCACCGCAGACCAGTACGCGGATCGGTTCGGGAGACGGCTCCATCGCAGCTACCCGCCGCCGGCGGGAAGACTCTCGGCATACGGCCCGGCAGACCGCCGCTCACGGCGAATACTAAGTATACCAAATGTTCCCGCCCCAGGCAACCGCGCAAGACCACGAACCGACCTCCAACCTTCGTCTCCCCTCCGAGCCCGCATTCTATGTCTGCCCGGGGATCAGTCGAGAGACACCTGCGCTGCGAGGCCGCCTCGTCTGGCGAGACCTAAACCAGTCGTCGCCTGCCGCCCAACAGGGAAAAGAGACGCGGGGGATGCCAGCGCGCGTTTGCGACGGTGTTTGTACCCACAGGCCGGGCCAAGCCGGGGGTATCTGCGAGGCCGCTATTCGGGTGCCGCCTCGGGCGCTCGACCCTTTGCCTCCGGAGCGGACACGGTGTATAATAGCGCCACCCAAGGAGGCGACGGCCATGTCGCCGGATTACAGCATCCGCTGTCGCTGCGGCGCCAGGATTCTGCCCGGTCATGTCCTACAGAAGGGCTTCGTGACCATCCGGCACGTTCCCGTGTTCGTCTACCTTCAGTACCGCTGCGGCCTCTGCCGCGCCCGCAACGCGATCCTCCTGCCTTGCGACGAGACGGGCGCGATCGGCTCCTACCAAGGCGTGCAGGAGGCCGGCGCCCACACCGTTCACAAGGCAGAGGCTGAGAACGAGCGGGCGCAGTTGGCCGCCCGCTACGGACGGATTCGCCCGGAGGAGGTGCACGCCTTCACCTGGGCGCTGGCGCGGCTGACCAGCGAAGACTTTGCGCAATTGCGCCGCAGCCTCACGCCCTGAGGGAGGACTGAGAGCTTGCTGGAGCACCTAATTCCGGGCCTGGGGGTCTTGGGGCTGGGAGGACTGCTAGGCTATGCGGTAGCCCTGGCCTTCAGAGAAGCGGCGCGTGTGCTAGGCTGCCTGCTGGGCGTGCTGTTCATTCTCTTGCAGGTGCTGGCCTACTACGGTATCGTCCATCTCGACTGGGGGCAGATTCTCCATCACGCTGAGCCCGCCACCAAGATGGCGGGCAGTGCCTTGGAGAAGTTCTGGAAGATCATAACCTACAACTTGCCGTTCGGCGGCGGGTTCGCGGGCGGGTTTTATCTCGGCTTCCGGCAGAGATAGAACTAGCCGGTGCACACAGAAAAGGGGCGACCGCGTGGTCGCCCCTCCATGTTTCTGCCGATTGGCAGCCCTGTCAGGTGGTAGGGTCCCAGGCGTTGGCGAAGTTGGCCACCATGTCGGCCTCCACCCGCGACCACTCGGCGTGCCCATCGGCGAAGGCGAAATTAGCGCCCTCGCGATGGCGTCGGTCGGGCGTGGAGCCGACGGTGGAAGCGTTGCCGTCGGGATCCGGGTCGGTGCCGCCGAAGGGATAGAGGTACCAGGCCACCGGCTGGGTGGCGTCAGCGAAAGTAACCTTCTCCGAGGACTTGCGGGCGTTCGCCCCGCCGTTGCCCGTCATCCAGAAGTTCATAG
>CALFVE010000071.1 GCA_937928475.1 uncultured bacterium
GGGTCCTTCCTGGACGCTGCCGAGCTTCGTTCCGCCTCAGCCGGACTTGCCGCTGACCGTGGGGCTCTGGGTGAAGGGAGAAGAGGTGAAGGGCGCGGCCCTGGGCTGGGCCAACGCCGGCACGGGGATGCTGGCGGAGCAGGCCTTGCCCGAGGGGACTTACGACTGGCAACGCCTGGAGTTCACAGTGCAGCCGAAGAAGTTAGGGCACGCCAGCCTGCAGCTTGCACTGACCGTAACGGCCGGCACGCTCTGGGTGGACGGCCTGGAAAGCCTGCCGCCGGTCGGGCTGGCGCTCAGCGTTGGCCCGGAGCGGGTGCCGGTCTGGCAGGAAGGCGGGGAGGCGCTGGATCCGGTGACCTTTGCGGCGGCGTTGAATAAGGCTCTGGCCGGCGTGGCTGAGGACCCAGACGGGCGGGTGCGGGTACCGCTGTATGTCCGGACCGAGCGCATGGGCCTGGTGCAACTGAAGAACCTGCGCGTCTCTGTGCAGTAGCACAAGCCCCCGAGCTGCCGACCTCCCGGTCCCGGCAGGCACCGCTGCGCGCGCCTACTTTTCCGAGACTCTAGGATAGCCCCTGCGGGCCGTACGGACGGCTCCGGGCGCGGCGCCGCGCAGCTGGCAGAGCGGCGCGAGGGAGAAAAGAGGAGCAGGCTCGCAGGTCGGCGAATCAGCGTCGGGCCTGGCGGGAGCGGCGCCCGGCACTCGGCGGAGTCGCTCGCCTATCTCTCTGCGAGGAGTGGTCTAGGTGTCTAAGAACCGACTGCAACAGCAACTCGCCCTGCAGGGGGCCATGAAAGCGGTAAGCAGCATCGAGGGCAAAGGCAAGCCCAAGATTGGCCTGGAAGAGTTCATGTCCGTAGCAGAGCGCTTCGGCTTCAGCAAGGACGCTCTGCGGCGGATAAGGGCCGCGGTGAACGAAGAGGACCTCGGGGAAGGCCCCTTTCTCGCCAACTATTATTCCCCGCTGCCTGAAACCAAGGTGCAGGCCTTTGAGCGTATCGCGCGAGAGACCTTTGGGGTGAAGTATGCCCTGGCGGTTACCTCGGGCACGGCCGCGCTGCACTGCGCCTTCGTGGCCGCCGGGGTGAGGCCGGGCACCGAGGTCATTTGTCCGGCGATTGGCTTCTACGCCACCGCCGCCGCGGTGGTGGCGGCCAAGGGTGTGCCCGTGTTTTGCGATGTAGACTATTCGATGGCGATGGACCCCCAGAAGGCGGAAGCGCTAATCACGCCGCGGACGGTAGCGATCGCGCCGACGCACGTGGCCGGCTCGGTCTGCGACATGGCGGCCTTGATGAGGGTGGCCCGCAAGCACAAGCTCAAGGTCGTGGAGGACTGCGCCCAGTCCTGCGGGGGCAAGTTCAGGGGCCGCTGGGTAGGTACCTGGGGAGATCTGGGGTGCTTCAGCCTCTCCGCGTACAAGATTGTGGGCGGGGGCGAGGGCGGCTTGGTGCTGACCAACAACAAGCGCCTGTGGGAGCGCGCGGTGAACGTAAGCGAGTGCGGAGGTCTCTGGCGCCCGGTGCGCTTTGCCCCGCCGCGCTACGAGGGCGAACTGTTCTGCGCCACCAACTACCGGATGTCGGAACTGGAGGCGGCGGTGGATGTAGTGCAACTGCGCAAGATGCCCGCCACGGTGCAGCGTTTCCGGACTGTCAAGCAGCGTATTCTCCGGGACCTGAAGACCTACCGGGAGATCAGGCCGCAGAAACTGAACGATCCTGAAGGGGAGGTCGGGTATACGCTGCGCTTCTACCCAGAGACCTTCGAATTAGGCCGGAAGATCGTCACCGCACTCCAGGCCGAGGGGGTAGGCTGCAGTATGCGCGATGAGCAGGCTCCGCCCGACTGGCATGTGTACTCGGACATGTTCCCTATCACGCTTAAGTACGGTGGCCCCAACGACCATTGTCCCTGGGACTGCCCCCGCTATGTCGAAGCCAGCGGGAAGATTGAGTATGCCAAGGGCGACTGCCCGGTGGCCGACGATCTGTTCTGCCGGGCCGTGAGCATCGGCCTGAATCAGTGGTACACGGCGCGCGACTGCCGGAACATCGCCCGGGCCATCAATAAGGTTCTGTCGGCGTACTGCACCGAGGACCCGGGGGCGACGCCGTGGACCGGGTAGTCCCGCGCAGAGGACGTTGGCATCCGGCGCGCAAGCAAGAGCAAGGGTCTGAGTCGTGCGCTGCCCCCCATGGTTGCTCGTGTCCCCTCCGAACCGCACTTACCCCTCGGTGATCACAGCTGGAAGGGAGCTCTATGCTGGTAGACAAAGGCCTCAACGATCGCTGGTTTCGGCCCGAGGCGGTCAGACAGACGGCCCCGGACCGCTTTACAATCACCCTGCGCGAGCCGCTGGGCCGGGCCTGGTCGGGCGAGATCGTCACCTATACTTTGCCGGGGCTAGGCGAGGCGGGTTCGGCGCTAGTGACTGCGGGTGAGGTTCCAGTGCCGTGCCAGGCCTCCGGCGACCGGCTCAGCCTGCTGGTCGAAGATCTCCAACCGGGCGAGGAGCGGCAATATGAGGTAACCCTTGGCGCCGTGACTCCGGACACGCTGCCCCACGGCTTAGGTATTCGCTTGACCGAAAGGGCCGATTGCATTGAGGTAGACAACGGCGCCCTGGGCCTGCGGGTGCCTTTGTCCTGCGAGCCTTCTGACCAATCCTCGCTTCCCGGGCCTCTCCTGGCCGTCCGCCGCGGCAAGGGCAGTTGGTTGGGGGAGGGACGCCTGGAGACGCCCGAGCCGGTCACCGCTGTGACCACCCGGCTCGCGGAGTCCGGGCCGCTGTGGGCCACGGTCGAGGTCGCATACACCTTCGAGGGCGACTACACCTACCGGGTGGAGTTCAGGCTGCGGCCCGGGGAGGAATACTGCGAGGTACGCGAGGAGAGCACGCTACCCACGCGCCTGTGGCCGGCCCCGCGCCCCTACCGGGAGATCGGCAGTCTGTCGGCCTCCCACTGGAATCAGCGTCTCGAGGACCTGGCTCGTCCTTGCCTGCGTCCCTGCGCCCAGTCGAATTTCATCTTCGACCTGCGACCGGGCCTGGAGCCCCAGCGCCTGGTTACGCACTCGACCGCTTCCTGGGAGATCATGGATCTCCCGCTGAATTCGCTCACTCTCAAGACCTACACAGCCATGCGGCCCGCGAATCCGTTCATTGACGGCGCGTGGCTGGGCGTGTACCACCCTGGCCGAGACGAACTGCTAGGCGTGGCCTCGCTGGACATCTCGCACTGGGGTGTCCCCGATGAGAACCTGCACCCGGCGCACCGCACGGTGGCGGCGGTGGAGGAAGTCATCCTGCTGGATTCGGCCTCTGAGGGGACCTACTTCCGCTTCCCGGTGGAGAACATCTGCCGGCGCTGGCTGCTGTGCGTATGCTCCCGCGCGGAGACCGGCGAAGCCCAGGCCTCGGCGGGCGCGCTTCCCGGCGAGCCGTTGCGTCGGGAGCCAGACCCCGATATGCCGCTGTGGGCCTTGCGCACCGGCCGCGCCGATTTCCCTGTCGACAAGGTGAAAGACTGGGTGCTCGACTGGCCGGACCGTGAGGACCCGCATCCCCATGTCCTGTGCGACAAGTCCGATTTCGCTGCGGTTCGCGAGAAGGTCTTGACCGTACCCGAACTGCGCCGCACCTGGGAAGAGACGAAGCACATGCGCAGCGCCGATCGCTACCTGATGGAAGGAGAGGCAGCCGGCCTGGCTGCCATCGAGGCAGCGACTCATGGGAAAGAACTGGTGGAGGGGATCCTCCGCAACGGCTACGCCGGGCCTTCTTACTGCATCGCGCTGGCTCGGCCCCTGCGCCGTTATGCTTTGGCTTGCGATGTGCAGTGGGACTCCTTCAGCCCCGAGGAGAAAGCGGAGGCCCGCCGCGTGTGCGCCCTGGCCGCTTATATTTTGAGCGACGGCGACTGGTGGCAGTACGTCTTCACGCCGGGGAGCACGACCTACCTGCCCAACTTCAACTCCGATGTGTTCTGCTGCACCGGCCTGATGGGTATGTTCCTGAGCGACCATCCCTGCTCGCCGGCTTGGATCGCGTTCCTTCTGGACCGCATGGGGATTGAGTTGGAGCACCACCTGCGGCTGGACGGGGGCGGTGAGGAGAACATCGGCAACTACCTCATCTCCACCTGGACGCAACTGTACATGCCGGCGCTGTGGGGCCTGCGGCACTGCGGGATCCGGGACTTCTCGGCTGACCCTCGCATCCTAGCCGGGGCGCGGTTCTTGCTGAAGGTCTTGGGGCCGCCCGATATGCGCGACGGGGGGCTGCGCATGATTCCGCCCATCGGCCACCATCCTGGGGCGCGCAAGTGCCCGCCGCTGCTGGCCTGGCTGGCTGCTTTCGTCAAGGGGGCCGACCCCGAATTGGCTGCGAATCTCATGTGGGCCTGGCGCGCGGTGGGCGCTCCCGTGAGCAATGCCTACGACCATTCTGGGCCGACCGCGAATCCGCTCACCCGCCATTTCATTTTTCACGATCCCACCATTCCGGAAATCGCGCCCTCGCAGGAGAGCCATAACTTGCCCTGCGTGGGCGCCGTCCTGCGTAGTCATGACCTGAGCGGCCAGGGGAGTTACCTGTTTCTGAAGGCGGGGCGGGTGCACTCGCACCATGATGACGACGAGGGATCCATCCACTGGTTCTGCCGGGGCGTGCCTCTGGCTCTGGACGGCTTGCCTTTGCAGAATGGGGCTACCGCCGCCCAGCACAATCGGGTCTCCTTCGACAAGCCCGGCTTTCCTACGGGGATCGTCGGGCAGTGCGCGGTGACGCCCGGCGCCGACTACGTCCGGGCGCGCCTCTCCCCGCGGGCCTACTGCGTGGACGCCATGTACGTGGACGGCTCCCATCGCTCCGGCTGGACGCGGGAGCTCGTCTTCGTGAAGTCCCCGGAGCCGGGCGGTTGCGAATACCTGGTGGTCAAGGATAGCGTCGCGGGCCCCGATGCCTGTCAGTGGAACCTGGACGTGCTTTCCCGGCGGCCGGCGCTGGTTGCGCCCGGCCACGTTTGGTTCCCCGGCCATCCGGAGTTTGACATGGGCCTCGACGTCTTCCTCCTGGAACCGTTCACTCCCACCGTGGAGTTCGAGGAGGGCATAGTGAGTGAGAAGGTGAAGACGGCCCAGGCTCGCGCGCAGTTGGCCCCCTACGAACTGAACTGGGCCATCAACGAGCACTGGCTGATGCACGTTCCCGCAGGTCCAGGCACGACCTTTCTGGCCGTGCTTTTCCCACGCCGGCCCGCGGAGCCCGAGCCGCGCCTGGAGTATCTAGAGCGCGAGGAGACCCTGGCCATTGAGCATTTTGCAGGCCGCGACATGATCTTTCTGCGGCCCAACCCCTGGGTGGGCGTGAGTCTGGATGGCGTTTTCTTCCAGGGCCGAGCCGCCCTGGCGCGACGGCGCGGCACCGGCTGGGAGCTGTACCCTCTGGACGCCGCGCGCCTGGAAAGGGCAGAGGCGGCTAGGGGGAGAATCACGATTCTGTGAGAGGCGTCCGGAGCCGGGGTGGTTTGGGGTACGGCAACGAGTGCGGTCACAATAGGAGGCTTCGCATGAAGTTCGGAACGCAACTCGGATCACTGGGGAAGCACGATCGCCGCGAGGCGTTGGAGTACGGCAAGTCGCTGGGCTGCCAGGGCCTGGAGGTAGGACTAGGGGCCGATGGCCTGCGCACTGGGGCCACTACGCTGGCTGCTCTGGTGGCGGAGGCGGAGGCGATGCGGCGGGACTTCGAGGCCGCCGGCCTGGAGTTCATTTCGCTCTCCTCGGGCCTGATGCTCAAGCATGCCGACTATCCCGAGGTGGTGAGGGCCTCCTGCGAGTGCGCCCAGGTTCTCGGCGTGCGTGCCCTGCGCATGTTCTTTTCGCCGCACGTGCGCTGGGGCGGGCCGAACTCGGTCCTCCCCGACTGGCTCTCGGACTTCGACGGTACGCGCGACGCCCGCCACTGGCTCAAGACCGATGCGGAGAACCTGGCCCGCTTGGTGGACCTCTCCGAGAGCTACGACGTTCGCTTTGTTTTTGAACTGCACCACGGCTACACCATCAACTCCGCCAGTGGGGCCATGCGCCTCCTGGAGCGCTTCCCCGCCGAGCGCGTGGGCATCCTTATGGACCCCGGCAATATGGTCTTCGAGGGCAACGAGGGCTGGCGCAATTCGGTGCAGATCATGGGCGAATATCTGGATTACATCCACTGCAAGAATGGGGCCTTCCGCCGCGAGGGGGACCGCTGGATTCAGGAGTGGGCTAGTCTTTCCGAAGGGATCGCCCGGTTCCCGGAGATCATCACTGCCCTCAAGGACCTGGGCTGGGAGGGCTATCTGAGTATCGAGGACCTGCGTCCCGGCCTGTCGGTGGAGGAGAAGGTGGGGGAGGGCATCGCGTACCTGAGGGACTTGGTCGAGTCTGAGGGCAGGTACATGCCAACCTAGAAGGGCACCGCTCGTTGTTTGAGTGCAGTGCTTGCCTTTCCGACCGGGGCAGGGTGGGGCTTTCCTCCCGCGCCAAGGGTGGGGGTGCCCCTCTGTCCGGCGGGGAGAGGCGCGGCGCGTGAAGCAGAACGGACGAGACGCCTGTGCTACTGCGAACGGTGGACCCCACCCGGCGGCGCTCGCTCCGCCGACCTCCTTTCGCGAGGGAAGGTAGCAGACGGGGCCAGAACGCTAGGCCCCTCGTTGGGGGAATAGCCAGACGAGGC
>CALFVE010000072.1 GCA_937928475.1 uncultured bacterium
TTCGCCCTGCCCGGCGGCGCGCCTCGCGCGGCACCGGGCACTTGAGAGAGGCCCGCTTGACACGCGCCAGCTAGCGTATACACCTCGGTCCTCGCAGGATAGTGCGCGCCCGCGCTGCCTTCGCCCCAGACGCATACGAGCACGTCGCCTGAGCTGCGGTCGGCAGGACGGGATGGCCAGCCCGGGGAAAGGCAAGGCAAAGGAGCGGGCCCCCCAGTGGTGTCCGCAGCAGCGCCCTGCCCCTGCGAGGTAACCGGGGCGGAAGATGTCGTTTCCAGGATCATATAGGACTAACTGCCTGGAGGAAGGTCCCCGGAAACCGAGGAAGGAAAGTTCTCCTCGCCTGCTCTTGCAGCGGCACCGCTATTGTTCATCGGACGAGGTGCGCCATGAACGACGCCTGGATCACTGTCAAAGAGACGGCCTCCCGACTGGGGGTCACCACGCGCACCGTCCGGCTGTGGATCGAGGCGGGGAAACTGTCAGGAGAGCGAATCCGCGGAAAATACGGCCCGGAATGGCGCGTCCCTGCCGCGCAGGTGGAGGCGCTGGTGGAGCGACAGGAGAGCCGGAGCGTCCTGCTGGACACGGCCTCCGCGCCGGGAGCCCAGCGCCCGGCCGCGGTGCTCGCCGCGCTGGCAGCCGAACTTACGTCCCTCCGGCAGGAGATAGCAGAGCAGCGCCGCCTGCTCGCCTCCCTCGATAGTGCCCTGCAGCAACTCCCCAGCGCTCTGGCGGCTGAGGCGGAATCCACGACTATCCTCGAGGGCCTCGTCCGCCAGAGCAGCGAAGTGCAACGCGCGCTGCAGGAGGAATCCCGCTTACGTCGGCGGGAGACACAGGAGCTCCAGGGCACCCTCCAGGCCCTGGCCGCGCTCGCGCAGGACAACAGTGAGCGGCTGGAACGACTCACTCGGCAGATGGACCAGGCCAGCCAGCCTCGCGGCTGGTGGTCGCGGCTGCGCCAGGCGTTGGGAAGCCGTTCCTGACCTGCAACGCGCGTTCCCGAGCCGCCCTGGCCCCTTTTGCCTGCTGCCCGCCGCCAGTCCTGCCTACCGTCCAACTCCCCGCCCAGCAACTGAGCGCTGGGCTTGTCCTCCGCTCTTCCCCGCCGCGCTGTGGCGTCCTCGCGACAAGCCTAGGTGGGGGCGCCCGGCAGGTGGCAATGGGGAAACGCTTCCCTCCCCCAGCCAGCACGGCTTACCGAGTGCCTTGGGGCCGACAGTAGCCGAGCGCTCCGCGCGGATGCATGTCAGCCCCTGGTTCCTCTTCCCCGCCCCCTGCCTCTGGCCTTGCGCGCTGTCTGGGCACGGCGTCCCGCCGCCTTGCGCCTGGTGGTCAGCGAGCCGGGTCGGGTAGTCACCGGAGTTAGCGGAGGAGAAATCGTTCGGAGAGGGGTAACCTCGAAATGAGCGCAGGCACTCCGCCTCTGGGAAGGGAAACCTCGCTCTACGCTGCCTGGCCGCCCGAGGTGGTGACGCCCAGGGCCTAGCCCGCGGCTCCCTCTAGTGGTCAGACCTCTTGTCCGTACCCCAAAGTCATCGGTCCAGCGCAACTCGGGCGGGGCGGGTGGAAGAGGCCCGGCGGCGCGTTCTCGCTGCCCGCAGGGCAGATCCAGCCTTCAGGGAAGCGGCGCCGCTAGATCTCGGCTTCTGGCGCGAGGGCATCAAGCAGCCGACCGAGGTCCTCGACGTCGTGATAGTGAATGAGAATGGTGCCGGAGCCGTCGCTGCGCTGACGGATCTGCACTCTAGTGGCCAGCGCCTGCTGGAGCCGTTCGACAGCAGCGGCAAGATGGGGATCATCTGTCGGCGCACCCCTGCCCTGCTTGGCCTGGGCAGGCGCGGAACTAAGCGCGGAAGACTTCCGCACTAATTCCTCGGTCTGGCGAACGCTGAGCCCCTGCTGAATGACCTGCTCGCAAACTTGGTACAGCAGGGCCGGCTCGTCCCGGAGAGGCAAGAGTGCCCGGGCGTGTCCCTCGGAAAGCGTGCCCGCAATGACCGCATCCTGCACCTCTACAGGCAGTGAGAGCAAGCGCAGCACATTGGCCACCGCAGGTCGGCTCTTGCCCACACGGTCGGCCACTTCCTCCTGCTTCATCCCGAATTCTTCAATCAACTGCCGGAAGGCACGCGCCTGCTCGATGGGGTTGAGGTCCTCACGCTGCAGGTTCTCAATGAGCGCCATCTGCAAGGCCTGCCCATCGTCGCACTCATGCACCAAGCAGGGAACCGTGGCCAGGCCAGCCAAGCCGGCCGCTCGCCAACGACGCTCCCCCGCCACAATCTGGTATCCCTCGGCGGTCTCCCGCACCAGCAGGGGCTGGAGCACCCCCTGCTCCGCGATGGAGGCCGCCAGGTCGCGGAGTTCCTCCTCCTCGAAGTTCCGGCGGGGCTGGAAGGGGCTGGGGTACAATCGGTCCACCTCGACCTCGATCACCCCGCGAGTAGACACGCCGCCGGTACCGGCGAGCAGGTCGCTAAGACCGCGACCCAGGCCGCGTTTTTGCATGACCGAAGACCTCCTCGTACAGATTCTGATAGGCTCTGGCGCCGCTGCTTGAACGATCATAGACCAGAGCGGGCAGTCCATGCGAAGGCGCCTCGGCGAGGCGCACGTTGCGAGGAATCACCACCTGGTACACCCGTCCCGGGAAGTGAGTAGTGACCTCCCGCGCCACTTCCCGGGCCAGGTTGGTCCTGGCATCGAACATGGTCAGGAGCACCCCAGCGATCCGTAAGCGCGGGTTGATCTGCCCCTGCACCAGCTTGATCACTCTTAGCAGCTGGGACAGTCCCTCTAGTGCGTAATACTCACACTGGATCGGAATCATCACCGCGTCCGCCGCCGCGAGACTGTTGACGGTCAGCAAGCCCAGGGAAGGGGCAGTATCTATGATGATAAGGTCATACCGGCTGCGGGCCGGTTCCAGGACCTGCCGGAGTTTCATTTCTCGCGCGATCGCTGAGGCCAGGCCTAGTTCCGCCCCCGCCAAATCAATGGTCGCCGGCACTAGCCACAGCCCCTTGACCGGCGTAGGCACTATCACCTCGCCCAGGGGGTCGCTGGTTTCTTCCTTCCAGGCATCGTCGGTAAGCAGGTCGTAGATGCAGCGGTCCAGCCTGCCCCGCTCAATCCCCAGGCCGCTGGTAGCATTGCCTTGGGGATCCACGTCTACCAGGAGCACGCGACGACCGTCAAGCGCTGCCGCTGCCGCCAGGTTGATCGCTGTAGTGGTCTTCCCTACTCCGCCCTTCTGGTTGACGATGGCGTAAGCCTGCGTCATGAAGTCACCTCGCGAGGCAGGAGATCATTCCTGGCGAGCGCTAGCCTGGACACCGACAGGCCGGTAACGCTGGTCTCGGCCGTGGCCAGGACCCGCCACCCCTCGCCCGGCCACACATACCCCTCTTCCCCGCTTCGGTGCCAGACAGCCACCGACCCGGCCGGCGCCAGCAGGGGCGCGGCGAGACGCAGCGCCGCTTCCGGCTTTGCCAGAGCCCGGAAGCAGACCAGATCGAAAGATTCAGGATCGGTCTGAGCCAGTTTCTCCGCTGTCACCTCGCGTACCTCCACGGTGTCCAGCCCCAAACAGGCGGCCGTCAGCCGCACGAAAGCAGCCGCCTTCCGCCGGCGGTCGGCGAGAGTGACCTGCAGTCCCGGACATAGCAAGGCGAGCGTTAGCCCCAGAACCCCGCTGCCCGTCCCCAGATCCAGCGCCTTTCCGCAAATCGGGGGCCGGAGCAAGCGGAACAGCGCAAAAGTGGGGGCGATGGCTTGAGCGGCGACGTCACTCGGGCTTTGGTAGTTGGTTAGGCCTAACGGGAACGCTCGCTGGGCCAGCCAGGCTGCCAGCGCCTCGAGCCGTCGTACCTGGTCCGGGTTCACATCCAGGCCGACTTCTCTTCCCAGGTCCTGCCAGTTGAGAGGCTTCGGCTGCGCCGTCATTGCTACAGGTGAAGCATTTCCCCTGCCTCACAGCGGCTTTTCTCCCACCCCCGGATGCTGAAATGACCCCGCCCCGCTGCTGCGGCCAACCCTCGACCCACAGGAGCCGGCGAACACTATATCTGCTCCCGGTCGTGTTTCACGTGAAACATGCCGGAGGACCAGCGCCCAGGCTGCAAACGTTGAGCGTATCGTACACGTGCCAGCCGCGACGGAAGAAGGAACTTCCTTCGAGAGAGTTTTTCCTCGTTCCTTCGCGACCTCCTACTGCAGCACCTCCCTGCTCGTGAGCGCCTTGTGTTCCCTGTCGGCGAGGGACGCCAAAATCAGGTACAGCAGCCGCAGCCACAGCTCGGTCGAAAGCAACGCGGCACCTACTGTCCGGGGAGAACACCTCATCAGTCCGCTCGCGAACGCAAACCCGGGCCGATCTCATCACGCGAGACGCGTCCTGGCTTGCGCAGCGCCCGATCGGCGGGGAGTGACGCCGCCCGCCCTGTCAGATCCCCGCGCGCCGGCTCAGGGCCTACCAACCCCTCGGCAGCGACACGCACGGTTCGCACTGACGCTAGCGTCAGCCCACCGCAGCCAACTCCGCAGGGAACCGACGCCAGCACCCCGACCCCACCGAAGCCGGGGCGACCAGGCCTGCGAGGGGGCCAATCCCTCCGGCGCGAGCAGCCAGGCAAGCACTCGGGAGAGGGGCAGAGGGCGAAGGCAGGAGGGGTTGCTACTCGCCGCATAGGCACGCGACAGCCGCAGGTTGCGCGCGTGCGACGATGCAACCCCCGGCATCTCGGATGGATGGGGTCGCCAGAGCGTGCTCCCGCCGTTGCAAGCCGCCGGGCAGTCTCACGCGAAGCGGCCGTTCTATCGCCACCACCGTGGCCGTCAACAGAGGAATTCAGGTCAGCCAGGGCCGGCATGCGCCTCCAGACAAGGTGCGGGCATAGCGAGTTTCACGTGAAACACCACCGGGTCGCTTGGCCCTGCGGTGGAATAAGACGAGAGCCGCAACCACCCCCCTCGGAGGCAGCGGACACAAATGGCCGCCGTCGCTAGAATCGCGATCTTGCAGGCTCGGTCACGCTTCCCTAATGGCTTGAAGGAGACAGTGCCACCCACCCAGCCCCTATCTTCTCTTTCCATCCCATTTTCCTCCGGCTTACCCCGCTGGGAAGAGGTGCCCTGGGGCGAGCGAAAGACAGGCTAGGCCTTCCCAGGACCCGCCGCACACGTCACTGTGCTTGCGAAGAAGTATGCTCGCCGGTGGCCGCGCTAGCCCTCCGCTGCAACCAGGCCTCTAAGACGGCGACATCGGCGGGAGTCACGCCGGGCAGGGCCGCGGCCTGCTCCAAGGTCAAGGGTCGAGCCGCGGCGAGACGCTCTCGAGCCTCCCGCCGCAGCGGTACCTCCGCGTAGCAGAAATCGGGAGGGATGCTTCTGCGGGCGTGCTGTCGGCTCCGCTGCAGCCGCGCCTGCTCCTGGCTCCAGTACGGCGCATAACGCAGCCGAGCCTCGATTTCCGCTTGCAGGGCAGTCGGTAGAGGGCGGGGGGGCGGATACACGGCTGCCACCTGGGCATACGCGAACCCTTGCCGTACGAGGTCTGCGGCTGTGCGCGCCTGGCTCATGGCTGCGCCCAGTGCGGAAAAGCCCGGAAGGGAGGAGGTGCCAAGGGCCAGGTCCTGCAGACGGGAAATTTCCGCATCAACAATTGCCTCCTCCGTACGAACCCGATCGGCGACCTCGGAAGGAAGCAGCCCGATTTCCGCGCCTAGCGGGGCTAGCCGCCGCAGTGCGCTACCCTGACCCAGCGCCAGGCGATGCTCAGCCCGCGCTGTGAGCATCCGGTAGGGTTCATCGGTCCCCTTGCTAATTAGGTCGTCCACTAGGACCCCCAGATAACCTTGCGCCCGGGATATGTGGATCGGCGGCTGGTCACGCAGGAAGCGAGCCGCGTTGATCCCGGCGAGGAGGCCCTGAGCGGCGGCCTCTTCATACCCGGAGGTACCGTTTACCTGACCCGCCAGGAACAGCCCGCGCACTCCGGGGTAGCCTAGCGATCGGTCCAGTTGCCGGGCGTCAAGGCAATCGTACTCGATCGCATAGCCGGGCCGGATCATGATGGCTTCCTCCAAGCCGGGGAGGGAACGAAGCATCTCAAGTTGGACCGAGGCGGGCAGGGAGTTGGACACCCCGTAGACGTAGATCTCTTCGGTATCCCAGCCCTCCTGCTCCAGAAACACAGTATGCCGCTCGCGGTCGGGGAAACGCAGCAGTTTGGCCTCCAGGGAGGGACAGTAGCGCGGCCCGATGCCGGTGATGCGCCCACTGACCAACGCTGACAGGTGCAGCGCGCCCCGCACGAGCCGATGCGTTGCCGGCGTCGTCCAAGTCTTCCAGCAGGGCAAGAGGGGTCGCTGGGGACGTTGGACCGGTGAATGGTGAAAGCGCAGCGGGCGCGGGTCGCTAGGGACTACCTCCAACCGATCCAGGTCGAGGCTCGACTTGAGCACGCGCGGCACCGTTCCGGTCTTGAAGCGCTGGAACTTCAGGCCCAGCGCTTGCAGAGAAGCGGTGAGTCCTACTGCTGCAAACTCCCCTGCCCGGCCCGCCGACCAAGTCAGGTCACCGATGTGTATCAAACCGTTGAGAAAGGTGCCTGTGGTGACCACCACGGCCCGGCAAGAAATGACACCCCCGGCGGCAGTGCCTACACCGACTACGCGGCCCTGCGCCACCTCTACGCTCATCGTCTGGTCCTGCCAGAGGGCCAGGCCGGGCTGCGCCTCCAGGGTCTGCTTCATGGCGAGGCGGTAGAGCGCTTTGTCGGCTTGGGCACGCAGAGCCTGCACGGCCGGACCTTTGCTGGCGTTCAGGACGCGGAGGTGCGTGAAAGTGCAGTCGAGATTCCGCCCCATTTCCCCACCGAGGGCAACGATCTCGGAGACAAGGTGGGCCTTCCCAGGTCCGCCGATGCTGCAGTTGCAGGGCATGTGCGCAATGGCGTCCAGATTGAGGGTGACGAGCAGCGTGCGCACGCCTAGCCGGGAGGCGGCCAGCGCGGCCTCACAGCCCGCGTGGCCGGCTCCGATGACTACCAGTTCGAAGTCAGTGTCAGAGGAGAGACGCATGAGCACGGTGGCGATGCGTGGCCGTGATAAGAAGCACCGCGGATTCTACCAAAGAGGCACTCTGAGAACAAGGGTGGGGGCGTGTTCGGGACAGAAAGACATGCGCTCGTACCGACAGGCACGATGTGGAAAACGTGGTGGATTCGCCTAGCAAATGGTGGAAAAAGTGCCTCTTACCTTGCCCGCTGGGCTCCTCTGAGAGACTGCGCCGTATGTGTTTGGCATCAGGTGCACTCTTTCCCGCGCCCGCGGACCCAGTGCCCGGAGGGTACCGAGGGCACAGAGAAGGGCTTGGTTGACGTTGGCCGCGTCGCGAGCAGACCTACGCTGCCGGCCCAGCCCGGTCGGCGACCCCCGGGACGCAAGCGGCAGGGGAAAGTGAAGGGAGGGAACTCTGCTTCCCTAGCACCCGGTGTCAGTCAGACGGCGGCTGCTTCGCGCTCAACAGGCAAACTTCATCGGCTCATGCCCGGAGTGCCTGCAAAGCAGGACCTCTGGGAGCGCATGGATGCCGCTTGGTGCCGCCAGCACAGGCAGCGACCGCCAAGCTAGGAAATCACAGACCGTACGGATCTGATCGTCTGCACGATTACCTCATTGATGAGCCAGCGGCCAAGCCCAAGCGAGGAAAACAGCGAGGAAATGCTTCCGCGCTGGCGTCCGCCCCGGGGCGCAACGGAAGCCGAGGTGCAGACGCCTCCTAGCGGCGAAGCAGGTCCGCCGGCCTTCGCTCCGGAAGTACAGACGAGGAGGCCGGGGACAGCCGGCAGCCTTTCGGGGCGCACACAGCCCCGCTTTTCTTGCGTCAAGCGGCACCGGCGTCGGTCTCGAATCCTTTCTGACCGGGGCCGCGCGCTGTTGTTTTCAGTGCACCACAAAGCCCGGAAGGAAGGAAGCCTAGGCTTTCCCGGCTGCTTCCGGGCTCGGAAGAGGTCGAGACTACTTTCCGGCAGTTGCTTCACGACGGGGGCAATGCGGCCAGCCTCGAGGTGCGCAGGAAGGGCCGGCTTCGGTTCCGCGCCGACCCCGGGGGTGGTCCGGTGGCCCTCTGGTTCCACTTTCGGGTGGAGGAGCCGGACTGCCAGGTCGTACGGCGTGAGCAGGTGATTGACGAACATTACTTTGGGGAGGTTGCCGCCGACGCCATCCGACCGGCGTTCCGACGGGACGGTGAGGACTGGCAGCGGGTGCCCGCAGCAGAGTTAAACGCACAAAGCCGCATCTTCTCCTTCCCAGTACCTTGCCACGGACGCTCCACCGAGGTAGCACTCTGCTATCCGTACCAGCCCCAGGAGTGAGAGCGGTTCTCCCGTCGCCATCTCGAGTCGGGTGGCGGGCGGCGGATGCCTCTGGGGCAGAGCGGGCAAGGGCGGCCGCTAGAGGCCATCGAGGTAGGGAGGGGACCGGCGACCGTGCTTCTCACTGGACGCGCCCATGCCGCCGAGACGCCGGGGAGTTATACCCTGGAAGAGATCGTGCGGCGGCTGATCACCGAGGGCGCCGGCCGGCTCACGCTGCGGATCATTCCCTTCGTGGACCTCGACGGCGTGGCGGAGGGCCGGTACGGGAAAAACGCCTATCCGATGGACTTCTGCCGTGGCTGGGAGAAAGCCAATCAGCGCCCGGAGGTGGTCGCCTACCGAGAGTACCTTGCTGCAAGGCCACCGCTTTTGGCGATTGGCTGTCACGCTCCCTTGGCTCTGCCTCCGCACAGCCTCTCCTACACGATGCTGGAGGGTGCGTCGGAGGGCTTCCGAGCGCAGGTGAGGCGGCTGGTAGAGGCAGTGACCTCCACCTGCGCGGCCTCGCCGGCGACGGCTCTCGATCCCCAGATGACGGGTGAGCACCACGCCTGGTACGCGCCGCAGGGCTTTGCCGGGTGGCTCTCAGGGTATTTGCAGGCGCGCTACGGAACGGTGGCGGTGACCGTGGAAAGCGCCTATCACCGCTCCACGGCGGGAGTGCTGCTCACGCCGGCTGACTGGCGGGCACTGGGAGAAGCGGTGGGGGAGGGGATATCGGCCTGGCTGAGAGACGAAGCGCAGTAGCCGGCAGCGGATGCGCAGGGCTGCGGTCCACGTGCGGCGAACTACCGAGGCATGGATACCGATCCCTTCGCCGGAACCAAGGCCTTTCTGCACGACTTCTTCCTCGCCGATCGCGCCCCGGAGCGCCCAGGCCTTATCCTGCACGAATACCGACCCGCCCGGGAGGGCGAGGTCCCCACTGATCCAGACCCCTTGCGCGCCCGGGTGGTCGCGGAAGAGTACTCCGCCCTGCATCTGCGCGTGCGCAACGGCGACGACTTCGTGCCCATGCTCAACACCAACAACGGGACCTCGGCGATGGCCTCGGCCTTCGGTGCGGGCCTGCAGGACGTGGGCGGCGGGCACTGGGCTGAAGCCCTCATCCGGGATCTGTCGGAGGTTGACCGTTTGGAAAAGCCACCGGTCACCGCCGGGCGCGTGGGCGAAGCCCTGAAGCACACTCGGGTGGCCCGCGAGCTGTCTTCGCTCCCTATCCGCTCCCTGGACACGCAAAGTCCCCTGACCGTGGCGACGCAACTGCTCGGTGTCACGCCCCTGTTCACGGCTATGTACGATCAGCCGCGCCGCGTCCACGCGCTACTGGACCTCATCACTGATTTCTACCTGGACGTGATCGCGGCGCAGCAGGCCGCGGCGGGCGACCAGTGGTGCCCGCTGTACTGGCCGCACCTGTGGGCACCGCCGGAGGTGGGCTGCGAAGTGGCCGACGACTACCTGCTCACGCTTTCGCCGGCGCAGTGGGAGGAGTTCTCGCTGCCCTACCTCAACCGCCTGGCCGAGCGGTTCGGGGGCATCTTCGTGCACACCTGCAGCCTCTACCGCGAGCACCTGCCCTCGCTGCGCAAGGTCAAGAAGCTGCGCGGAGTCAACTGCGATCTTTCGATGGCAGCGCCAATCCGGCAGATTCTCGACGCCCTGCCCGGGGTCGTCTTCGCGCCGCATGTGTACATGAACAAGGAGATTACGCGCCCCTCGCAGGCCGCGTGGCTGGCGGAGATGCTGGCCGCGTGGCGACCGGGAGACCGCCTGTGCCCCAACGTGCTGGCGGTGATTTACGATAGCGACCTCAAGGGCGACCGCCCCACCGATTGGGCGGCGTGCAAGCGGGTGTGGCGCGAGGCCGGGTGGGAGTTGTAGAGGCCGGAAAAGCGCTGGGCAGAGCCGTCGCCGCCTCTTGCGGGCCGCTTCGCTGGATCTTCCGCCCCGGGGAGGCCGGCGTTCTTCAGCCGCTGCCAGCAGGGGATGGTGTTGTCGCCCAGGGTGCTCGTCTCCCACTCGAACTCGGGCAGGGTCCCGCCGGGCCCGTCAATATTCACCTTGAGCGGCCACCAGCGCAAAGGCCTCCTCCGGCCATGCGGCCAAAGGCTCTTCGGGGGGCGGCGCGGCGGCATGAGCCGGCAAAGCGGCGACGGCGAGAACCCGGGGCGCGACCGCGCCGAAGACGACCAAGCGGGCAAGAGGCGAAGCACAACCATCACCTCCCGAGCGATTCCCCTGCCCCTGGGCCGGACGTGTCCACCCTAGACCGCCGCGGAACAAACGTCAAGTGAGTTATTGTCGTCAGCTCAGGCAGGCACAATACAATTATCATTCTCGACTGCCCGCCTGCTGGCGGCAGGACCCGTGTACTCCGGCAGGGCCTCAAGACGCGAGGCGGCGCAGGCGGCGGAGCAGACTGCGGGCGCGGCAGCGAGCGGGTCAGGCGGCCTTCCAGACCCGCATCAGGTCGAGGAACTGGTCGAACAGGTAGTGGGAATCGTGCGGGCCGGGGCCCGCTTCGGGGTGATACTGCACCGAGAAGACCGGCAGGCTGCGGTGCCGCATCCCCTCGTTGCTCTGGTCGTTGAGGTTCAGGTGCGTCAATTCCATCTCGGCGGGCATGCTGTCCATGTCCACGCAGAAGCCATGGTTTTGCGTGGTGATGGCCACCTCGCGGGTGTCCAGGCGCATCACCGGGTGATTGCCGCC
>CALFVE010000073.1 GCA_937928475.1 uncultured bacterium
CTAACGAGTACGTCACCTTCCCGCTGGACGCCGCGCAACTAAAAAAGGCGCAAGCGGGAGCGCCACTTCTGGACACCGCCGGCAAACCGGTCGTCTATCAGATTGTGCAAGGACCGGCAGGCGAATCGCGGCTTGCCTTCCAGGTCAGCCTGGAACCTTTCGCCACCTTCACTTGCCGCTTCGCGCAAGCAGGCCCCAAGCCCAACCAGGATCTGGGCTTGCGGGTGGAACAAGCGGGCGAGGTGATCCGGCTGAGCAACGAACTGACCGGCGTGGCACTGTACCGGGTGCTTCCGGCGGGTCGGGGGCCGCTGGCGGGAGTCCGGCTCAACTCGGGCAAGTGGGTGGCCGGCTCGCGCCTGGTCGCCGAGGCGCCGGTGAGCGACTATCAGGTGGAGGTTACTGCGCGCGGGCCGGTATTGGCCGAAGCGCGAGTAACGATGGTTTTCGGAGACCAGGGGACCTGGGAAGCGCGGTATCGGGTGTACGCGCATGAGCCGGTGGTGCTGGTGGATGAGCGCTCCGCGGTAGACGCCCAGGCTACCGTCCGACTGGTTCTGAGCGAGAACTTCAACGCCGAGAGGCTGTTTTTCCGCAACGGAGATGCGCCTTACGGCAAGAACAACACCCTCCTCATACAAAATGGCACGGTCTTCCTGTGGGAGCCGTGGCTGCGGTGGCATGCCAGCAACCAGCGGGGTTCCACTTTCAGCGTATACAATACGCAAGAGACCGACCTTCTGTCGGTGGCCGCGCGCGAGGCGGGAGCCTGGGTAGACCCGGCGCTGCCGCGCGAGAAACAAGCCCCTCAGCCTTTGCCGCTGGTGCGGGACGACGAGGGCCTGCATCTGGACCTGCCCCTCATGCACGGCCAGCGCAAATGGATGCTGGGCGCCTTTGACCGTGACGCCTCCCTGGCGGTGCTGCAGGACCCTGCGCAGGAGTTAGCCTCCCCCCTTCCCTATCGCTATCTCATCAAGTACGGGCACTTCCCGCTGGACATGATCAAAGACTATGTGCTGCACTGGCCGAGCCAGTTGGAGCACCCGCGGATGATCATGACCCGGCGCGACGTAGAGCGGTTCCAGGGCAACGTCGCCGACCGTGAGGCCTATCAGAAGAAGGTGGAGGAGTTTGTCGCCTATCAACCCGGGGTGAGAGGAGTTCAACTGAATCCTTACAACCTCGACGAAGCCATCCCGGCGTACCTGGCCACGGAGGACCCGCGCATGGCGGAACTGATGGCCAAGCGCGCCGTGGAGATGCTGCAGGCGATGGCCAACTCGCTCATAGATCAGGAGGGCTTGCCCTTCGGGGCGGCGCCTCACCACCACTCCGCTCTGCCGGCCGCGCTGGGCCTCGCCGATGTGATCTATGATAGTCCTCAGACTACGCCTGAAGTGAAGGAGCGGTTGCGAGTGCTGGCCGCTTTCCTGGGCTACACCATCTCCCGCCCCGAGTATTGGTCTCCGGCGCGGGGGTACGCGGCCAACCCCAACATGACCACCTCCGTGTACGGCTATCGCGCCTCCCTGGCCGCCTTCATCCCCGACCACCCGTGCGCGAAGCAGTGGATCGAGGAGGGATTGACCGAACTCAAGCATCAACTCGACACCTGGTCGGACGACAACGGCGGCTGGCTGGAGGCGCCGCACTACGCGATGGTCTCCTACGATCAGATTCTGGCGGTGCTGGTGATGGCCTACAACGCGGGGTTCAACGACTGGCTGTACAGCGACCCCAAAGTGAAAAAGGTCATCCAGTGGTTCGCGAAGATAGACACCCCGCCGGATTCGCGCATCGGGGGCTTCCGGCATCGGCCGGCCATCGGCAACACCTACATGAACGAGCCGTGCGGGGAGTACGGCCTACTGGCGTATCTGTTTCGCGAGAAGGACCCGGAGTTCTCCGCCGAAATGCAGTGGCAGTATAAGCAGAACAACATGTACGGAACGCTCGGCATCGGGGGTTTCTTCCCGGCCTTCGCCGGATACCGCAAGATCCTCACCGATCCCACCTTGCCGGAGAAGGCGCCCAACTACGGGAGTGAGCTGTTCCCGCAGACGGGCGTGGTGCTGCGCGACTGGTATCCCTCGGAGCGCGAGACCTACCTGCACATGATCCTGGGCAACAATCACGCCCACTATGACGACGACTCCGGCAGCATCATCATCTACGGCAAGGGGCGAGTCCTCTCCGACGAGTTCGGCTACTACGGCTATATACCTCAAGAAGACCACAGCATGGTCGAATCGCCGGCGGCGGGACATGGCGTGATGCAGGTGCGCGACTTTGCCACCCACCCGCGCTTCGACTATGTGGCCGGGGTCAAGGAAGCCTGGACGCGCCAGATTGCCCTGGTCAAAGGAGCAACTCCCGATGCTCCCACCTACTTCGTTATCAACGATGCGCTTCGAGTGAGCAGCCCAGCCACCTGGCGGCTGTGGCTGACCGCTCAGGAGGTGCAGGTCGGCCCGCAGTCGGCGCTAGTCGTCGGCCAGGAAGACGTAGATATGGACGTTTTCTTCCTGGCTCCCCAGGGGGTGCCCCTGAAGACTGAGCCGAAGACTCGACGCAGCGGGTCGGGGATGTTCCCAGATTGGCGCTGGGGGCCGATGGAGACCACCCAGATTGGGCTGATTGCGGCGATGGAGCGCACCGCCGGCTTCAGCACCCTGCTTTACCCGCGCCTGAAGACGGAGAAGTCGCCGGCGGTCACGGTGCTGGCCGACGGCAAAGGCGTGAAGGTGACGCATAGCGCCGGGACCGATTACGTGTTCCTGAGCAACGCGCCCTTCACCTACGATGAGGGAGACATCCATTTCGAGGGCATGGCGGGGATGGTTCAACTGCGCGGCGAGGAAGTGATTCTGGCCCTGGGTAGCGGCGGCAAGCTCAGCGCCCGCGGCAAGACCGCTGCCTCCGACCAGCCCCTGCCGGTGGCGTCCAGAAACCTCTTTCCCAACGGCGACTTCGAGACAGGTAAGGCGGATCCTTTCCCGGCCAGAGATGACGAGACGCTGAAGGTCTCGGTGTACGAGGGCAACCCGGTGCCGGGCGATACTACTCATGGGGGCAAGTACTGCCTGGCCGTGACCCTCAAGCAAGGCGGTAGTAACGTGAGCGCGCGGCACCAGGTGCCGGTAGACCCGGAAAAGGTCTATCGCATCGGCCTGCAGGCCTACGCCGACTCGGCGACGGTGACCACGATCGGCGGCTACGGCGTGAATCCCACCACCCCAAACGTGCGCGACGCTGCAGGTCGAATCTGGCAGTGGTCGCTGGTGGTGCGCGGGCCCACGGAGGGCTGGCAGCGGCTGGAGACCGCCGTCGGCCCGCCGGCGTCGGGAGCGCCCTTGGTCTGGCCTCCGGGGATTTCCGCTACTCATCTCGTCTGCTGGATCGGCGGGGAGCCGGGGACCTTATACCTGGACGACATCGCTTTCGAGCCGCTGGACTAGCTGCGCTCCCGGCGCGACCGAGGTCAACCCGCCAGAGGCGAACGCCTGCCCCAGGCCGGCGAGACCTGGGCCTGGCCCTCGCCTGGCGGCCCCCAGGCGGCGGGCTTGCGCCTACCTTGCGGGAGAGACTGGCCGTGTTTGTCACCCTTACCAGGGGCTTTCCAGATATGCGGGCGGAAGCGACATGGTGCGGGAGAGAAGGTATCTTGGACATGAGGAGGAAGGTGCACGCTGATATGTCCAAGGTGGGAAGCGCCCGAGGTCGTTTGCTCACTCTGCTTCTGGCGGCCTGCGTCTGGGGCTTGATTGCCGCGGGGCTGCAGCCGGCGCAGGGCGGCGTGGATATGGGGGCGCGAGGCGCGGACCTGCTCAACCGGCTAAATCAGGGCGAGGAGATCAGCGTGATTGCCTTCGGCGACTCGCTCACCGCCGGCTGGGGCACGGACGGCGTACACGCCTTCCCGCGCCTGGTCGCCGAGGCCCTAGCCTATCGCTTCCCCCGCAGTCGCCTTCGCCTGACCGTGCACGGTCATCCGGGCGAGACCACGGCGGACGCCCTGGGCCGTGCCCAGCAGGAAGTGATCGTCGCTAGGCCAGACTTGGTGCTGGTTCAGTTCGGCGGCAACGACATGGGGACCGGCCGGTCCCTGGACGCCTACCGGCGCGACTTGACCCGCCTGCTCACTATGCTCAGTTCCGAGACCGAGGCGGTGGTCATCGCCTGCCTGGCCCCGATTTCGCATGAGGACTCCGCCAACCCGTGGAGCGAGACGGCCCGTCACGCGGCGGCTTCGACCCCGGTGGCGATCGCCGACCTAGACCGCGCTATCCGCGAGGGAGATCCCGACTTTCGGGGACCTTTCCCCTACGGCAGCCACCCGGGCAACTTCACCCACGTGATCATGGCCCGGGAGATACTCCGGGCCTTCGACCAGGTGACCAGCAGCACTCCCTCCCTGGCCTGCCGGTTGATGGCTAATCCCGTGCTCTCGGCCGCTCCGGACTACGAGTTCAAGGCCAAGATAGCCAGCCTGACCGGGAAGCCCCTAGCCTATACGGCGAAGATTGCTTACCTCGAGGAGAAGACAGAGACGGGCCTCACGGCCACGCCGAACGCTGGCGTCTTCCTGCGACAGCGGCTGGTGCTGCCCGCCTGGGCGCCGCGCCGATCCTATGCCCTGCCCATACACCTGTGGGTAAGGGGCGGCGGATACGGCGACTTCGATGTTCGCTGGCTGACGGTGGCCCCGGCGGTGGCGGCGACCCCCGTGAACGCCGGCGAAGAGGCACCGGCCCGCCTCGACTGGCAGCACCTAGACGGCGATTTCCTAGTGCTCGGGCGGCACCTTTGGCTAGGCCCGCGAGACCTGAGCGGACGTTTCGCCGTGCTCGCGTGGCCGGATCGACTGCGCTTCCTGGTGCAGGTTACCGACGACGAAGTCGCTCCCAGCACGCTGGACTGGCCCTCCGAGGGCGACTGCATTGAGGTGTACCTCGACCTGCGCAACGACGAGGACCAGGGTAAGCCGGTCTACTCGCCGGAGGTGATTGTGCTGCAGATCCTGGCCCCCGCCGGCCCGGATCAGCCCGGGCAATGGAAGAGCATGCAGCCGCTGCCGGAGGACCTCCAGGGGATCGCCGTCAACTGCCAACTCGCCGCGGGCGGGTACGAGGCGCAGGTGGACGTGCCTCTGGCGCCCGTCCAAGCCCGCCGGGGTCAGCGCTGGGCAGGCTTGGGCTTCGACATCGGGATAGACGATGCCGATACCGGGGGCGGCCGGAAGACCCAGATGATGTGGGCGGGCATTGCCGACAATTACCTCAACCCGGCCTACTTGGCCGGGTTGTACCTGGGACCGATACCGGAGGGCGCCACCCGGAGGATTCTGCGGTGAACGCGGCGAGCGCCCGTCGCCCAGGCTCGTCGCAACTCTGCCCTTCCCACCGAGAGTAGAGGAGTACCCTGACCATGCCCGAAGTAGTCTGTCTGGGAATCCTGGTCGCCGACATCTGGGCGCGACCGGTCAACGAGTGGCCCGAGCGCGGGCGGCTAGGCGTGGTGGACGAAACCGGGATAGGACTGGGGGGCTGTGCCGCCAACACCGCCATCAGCCTGGCCCGCTTGGGCGTGCCCGTGGCGGTGATGGGCTGTGTAGGGGAGGACAGTTTTGGCGACCTGGTCCTCGACCTGCTGAAGCAGGACGGCCTGGACGTTCGGGGAGTGACCCGCACGCCCGCCGCCAGTACCTCCACCACCTTGATATTGATTGACGACGCCGGCGAGCGGACCTTTATCCACTGCTTCGGAGCCAACGGGCGGCTGGATCCCAGCCGCCTCGACTTGGAGACCATCAAGTCGGCCAAGATCCTGCACCTCGGAGGCGTGTTGCTCATGCCCGGTTTTGACGGGGAGCCGCAGGCTCAGGTCCTGGCCGCCGCCAAGGCCGCCGGGGTCACTACCTGCGTGGACACTGCTTGGGACGACACCGGTAGATGGATGACCGCGGTGGGGCCGCTGCTGCCTTACACCGACATCTTCCTCCCCAGTCTGCCCGAGGCCCAGCAGCTCACCGGCCTGGAACGCCCCACGGAGGTGGCGCAGGCGCTGCTGGAGGCGGGCCCGCGCATCGTGGGCCTGAAGATGGGGCCGGAGGGGAGTTACGTGCGCAGCGCCGAGGCAGAGTTGCGGATACCTGCCTATCCGGTGAAGGTGGTAGACGGCAGCGGCGCCGGCGACGCCTTCGTCGCGGGCTTCATATACGGCCACCTGCAGGGCTGGGACCTGGAACGCACCACTCGGTTCGCCAATGCCCTCGGCGCCCTGGCTACCACGGCTCCGGGAACCACCAACGGTATCCGGGACCTGGAGCAGGTCGTAGCCCTGCTGGAGGAGCACGAACCGGGCCAGTGGCGGCACCTGCTGGGGTAGGGCAAGGCCGGCGGTTCAATCCGGGGCCGGCGGGTACTCCGTGCACAAGAGGTGCAAAGGCGGCTCGTCCTCCTCGATCTCGGGGAAACGGCCCACCTTACCCAGGAAGTGGTTATCCACGTTGTCGTCGTTCACCGCGGAAACCTCGCCGCCGAGCACGGTGTCCCCCTCCGCCCAGAACTGGTGATACATGTAGGTAGGCAGCGTGATGCTCTCTCCGGGAGTCAGACGCAGCACCGTGCCCGCCGGTACCACGGAGCAGCGGCCGTCAAGGTGCACTTCGACGGGCGTGTCGGCGAGCCGGTAGTCCTCGGTGGAGTTGTAGACCTGCATCATCAGGTCACCTCCCCCGCGATTGATGATGTCTTCCATCTTCGCGTAGTGGAAGTGAAAGGGCGTAACTTGGTGGGGGCGGACGATGAGGAGTTTCTCCGCGTAGGGCTTGACGTACTGGGGCAGGCGCGCATTGCCGTTGCGGATAGTAAACACCAGCAGTCCTTTCTCGGCGAAGTTCCCCAGACCGAAGTCGGTCACGTCCCAGCCCAGCATGTTGTCGCGGATTTCGTCGCATTCATGCCCCCGCTGCTGCCAGTCCTCGGGCGTCCAGTCGGCGAAGGGAGGCAAATGGAAGCCCATGCGCCGGCAGAACTCTCTCCCCTCGCGCAAGATGCGGTTTATCTCGGACCTTTTCATCACTGACACCTCGCCGACATTTGCTCGTAGAACCAGCGGCGTCTCTCCCCAGCGCCCCTAGGCCTGGCCCGCGGAACCCAGCAAGGCGCACTTCTCCTGAACCAGCGCGCTGACTGCCTCCAGGCCGGGCCGGAAAAGGTCACCGGGCAAACCGGTGCCCAGGAGTTCGTGCGGATCCGTCGCGCGCCAGTCGCCGGCCAGCGCTTCGGCTAAGCGCTCGGCGAAGACCAGGCGCTGGGCGGTCCCAAAGTTCACCTGCCGCACCCCCAGGGCGATCGCTTCCCGCAGTTGCTCGTCCTCGGCTCCGCTCCCGCCGTGGAGAACCAAAGGCACCGGCACGGCCTTGGCCAGGCGGGCGATGAGTTCCAGATCCAGTTCGTACTGCCCGGTCACCAGGTGCCGATTCCCGGCGCTGATGCCCAGGGCCTGTACCCCCGTGCGCCGCACAAACTCCGCCGCGACCTGGGGATCAGTGTTCCCCGCCTCGCCGCTCAGAAGCGAGCCGACTTCCGACTCGACCTCCACGCCGGCCGCCGCTGCCTCCTGCACCAGTTGGGCGGTTCGCGCTAGATGCGTTTCGGAATCGTCCGCCGGGTTGCTGTACATCACCACGTTGAAGCCCAGGCGCAGGGAGGCCACGGCCCAATCCCAGTAGGGCGTTTCGTTGAAAAGGTAGGCCACCGGCACCCGCGCCGCCTCCGCCGCCAGCCGCCCTGCCTGCGCCCAGGCCGGGAAGTGGCGGAGTTCTCCCTGCAGAAGACCCGGCAGGTAGATGCCGCTGAGTCCCACCATGACCGGCGCGCGGGCCGCCTCGGCTCCCCGCAGCACCGCCCCTAGGCTCTCCAAGTCCCACGGCTCGAAGTACCCGACCGCATAGCCACCCCGCTCCGCCGCGGCCATGAGTTGACTGAAGGGTGCCAGCCCCATTCTTTGCATTGCTCCTGCGGGGAGGCCAGTTGCTGCTCCTGCGCTAGCCGGCGGCGACTATTTTCCGTACTGCCTCGGCGACCTGCTCAGCGGAAGGCACAAAGGCCTCCTCCAGCGGAGGACTGAAGGGTAGCGGCACGAAGGGCGCCGCCACCCGCTGCACCGGCGCCTTGAGCAGATCAGCGAACTCGGCATGCACCGTTGCGGCAATCTCCGCGCCCCAGCCTCCGCGCCGGTGGTCTTCGTGGGCTATCACCAGCCGCCCGGTCTTGCGCAGCGAGGCGGCTAGCGCCTCCCAATCGAAGGGAATTAGCGTTCGGGGGTCCAGTACCTCCGCCTCGATGCCCTCGCCAGCCAGCATCTCGGCTGCCTGCAGGGCGACATGCACCATCAGCATTGTCCCCAGCACCGTGACGTCGCTCCCCTCGCGCCACCGGCGCGCCTGGCCGAAGGGAAGGGTATAGTCTTCGCGAGGCACCACCTCGGTTACCGTCGGCGCCCGCGGCTCCTTGCGGGTCTGCGCGCCGTACAGCAGTTTGTGCTCCAGGAAAATCACCGGACTGTCGTCGCGAATGGCCGTCTTGAGCAGCCCCTTGGCGTCGTAGGGACCGGCGGGGCAAGCGATCTTCAGGCCCGGAACGTGAAACAGCACCGTCTCCGGACACTGTCCGTGCTGAGCGGAGCGGCTGTTCGCCCCCACCGGCGCGCGGAAGACCAGGGGGATACTGGCCTGGCCTCCCGACATGTAGCACAGTTTGGCCGCCTGGTTGACCAGTTGATCCATGGCGCAGAAGAGGAAGTCGGAATACTGCACATCGGCCACGGGGCGCATTCCCCCCAAGGCGGCGCCGATGGCCGCGCCCACGATGGCCGTTTCCGAGACGGGCGTGTTGCGCACGCGCTCTGGGCCGAACTCGCGCTCCAGGCCCCAGGTCACGGTGAAGGCCCCGCCCCAGCCGCCGGGAATGCCGATGTCTTCCCCGAGACAGAAGACGCGCTCATCCCGCCGCATCTCCTCGGTGAGCGCGTCGCGCAGGGCCCGGGCCATGGTAATCGGACGGGGCTGGTTCACGGTCGCACCTCCGGCGCCTTCTCCCCCGGCCAGAAGTCGGGCGCGCCCCGCGGCCCAGGCACAAAGACGTCATTCCACAACGCCGCGGGCGGTGGGTGAGCAGCCGCTTCGCCGAAGGCAAGGGCGTCTTCCACCTCCGCCCGAATCTGCTCTCTCATCTCCACGTCCGCCTCTTCGCTCAGCAGTCCCGCCTCCCGCAGTCGTCTCTGCTGAAGCACGATTGGGTCCCGCGCGCGCCAGCAGCGCTCTTCCTCCTCACTGCGATACTTGTTGCGGTCGCTGCGCGAATGCCCGCAGAAGCGAAAGGTCTCACACTCCACCAGCGTCGGACCTCCCCCGCTTCTGGCCCGCTGAACGGCCTCCTCGCAAGCACTCGCGACCGCCTCCACATCCATGCCGTCCACGGTAACGGCGGGAATCCCGTAGGCCGCCGCCCGATCTGCGACGTGAGGCACCGGGGCGGTCAGGTGGTACGGCGTCGAAGCCGCGTACTGGTTGTTCTCGCAGACCAAGACCACCGGCAGCCGCCAGACCGCCGCTAGATTGACGCCTTCGTGAAAGGCTCCTTCCCCCACCGCGCCGTCCCCGAAGAAGCAGAGCGTGACGCGGTCGCTGGCCGGCATCTTCTGGCTGAGCGCCAGCCCGGTGGCGAGGGGGATACTGCCCGCCACGATGGCGATGGCCGGCAGCATCCCCCGCGCGAGGTCGCCCAGGTGCATGGAGCCGCCCTTGCCGCGGCAGCAGCCGGCGGCCTTGCCGTACAGTTCTGCCGCAATCTCCCGCAGGGGCAGACCGCGAGCGATGGCGTGGCCGTGCGAGCGGTGCGTGCTCGTGATCAGGTCATCCCCACGCAGCACCGCGCAAGCGCCGACCGCCACGGCCTCCTGGCCCTGGTACTGGTGCACCGTCCCCGGCACCCGGCCCGCCGCAAACAGTTCGAAGAGGCGATCCTCAAACAACCTTATGCGCAGCATCTCTCGATAAAGGTGCAAGCGCTGAGTGTCGAGT
>CALFVE010000074.1 GCA_937928475.1 uncultured bacterium
CGAGATAAAGGGCGTAGGCATAGAAGGTCGCCGCGTGGCAGTAGACGGAGCCGTTCTCGCCGGTGCCGCCCTGCTTGAGAGTGAGTTTGCCGATGTCCTCCTGCATCCTGGTAAAGGCGGGGAAGAGCGTCATCGGTCCGGAGGGGGTCATCAGGTACCGATCCACCGCCTGGATCAGCGTGTCCACGCGCTCTCCGGTAGCGGCGCCGCAGATGATCGCCCAGGACTGGGAGTTGAGGAAGATCATCCCTTCGCGGTCGCCCTTGACCCCGAAGCGGCGGCCGGCGTCGGTGGTTCCGCGCATGTACCATTCGCCATCCCAGGCGTACTGGTTGATCGCCTCGCGGCACGCCTGAGCCTCGCGGCGATAGTGCCGGGCCCGCTTTCCATCGCCGACGCGCTCGGCGACCTCCGCCCAAACGTCCAGGGCATAGGCCAGCGCCTCCGTCAGCCAGACTGACTCTCCCTGGTTCTGCCAGCCGGCCATGTTCAGCGGGTCATTCCAGTCGCCCTCCCCGATATGGGAGAGCCCGCGCGGACTGCGATCGTTCAGCAGCCACTCTAGCCCCCGGTTGAGATGCTCGTAGAGCGTGGCCTTCGTCGGGTCGTTGCTGAAGGGCAGTTCTTCCTGAAGGATGCCCAGATCTCCCGTCTCGACCAGGTAGTAGTACACCGCGTAGGGCCCCCAGACATTTATGTCCCGGTGGGGGATAGTGTTGATGGGGGAGGTCTTTGCCTCCGGGTGCAACTTGACGCTGTGGGGGAGCCAGCCGTCGGCCTCCTGCTGTGACCAAGTAGTCAGGAAGTTGCGCCGCACCGAGGTGGGATCATTGAAGATGATGCCCATCGAATCCTGGATGATGTTGCGCCCGCAAGCATCGAGGTTGAAGCGCAGCGCCCGACCGTTCATCAGATTCTGCGCCGGCAGCCAAACATTCAGATAGTGGTTGAAACCCTCGTCGGGGGTCTCGACTCGGTATGCCGGTTCATGGGCGGCGTAGAAAGCCTGCACCTTCTGAAGCGCCTTCTCAATCCCGCTGGGGGACAGGAACTTGCGCTTCAGGCGCCGCATCTCGCCCCGGTCCTGCGCGGGCGCGAGCATGAGGTTGACAGTGATCTCCTGGCCCGGCTTCAGCGCGCGTGCCCACTGGAAAATCGCTGCGCAGGGCTCCTGCTTCTCATAGCCGTTGGCCAAGCGCCGCCGGTGTAGGCCGGCGGGATTCTGCAGGCCGCCCTCGCCCTGGAAGTCGTTCACGCTTATCTCCCAGGCCGTCGGCTTCGGGTCAACCAGGCAGCAGGTCTCATTTTTCAGGACGCGGTACTTGTAGTAGTCCTCCACTTTGACATAGTAGGGAAAGGCGTGGTAGTGCATCCCGCCCAGGGCCTCGTCATAGCGGGCGTCCCAGGCCATGGCCCGCGCGCTCTCCACCGGAAAGTAGCTAAACAGCGAAACCCGCCGCGCTCGGCCGGAGATATTGCGCGCCGTCGCCGTCCACAGTTCGGCGATCTCGTCGCGAGGGACGACCAGGCGGAGGGTGACCTCGATTCCGTCTCTGACTACCCGCCAAGTGAGGTCCTCGCGCGCGATAGCGAACTCGAACTTCTCCGGCTGCTTGCGCACCGGCTCAATCGGTGCGCTCCAGAACTCTCCGGTCTGGTCATCCCGCAGGTAAAAGCAACGCAGGGGGCCAGCGTAAGGAGTGACATTCGGCTGTAGGTAGGCTGCCTGGCAGCGCCCGCGCTGGTCAATCTGGATGAACATGCGGTCATTCCAAAGGTAGGCGTCGGCGCGGTCTATCAGGTGCACGTCGCCCACGACGTAGCGGCGGCCGTCGGCGGTGAAGCCTGACTTTGTCGCTTGTGACTTCCGGTTGGCTCTGGTCGCCATGAGAGCATCACTCCGTCGGGGCAGGCATCAACATCAAACCTTCCCCGGTCAAGCCGCATAGCCCTCCAGCGGCACCAGGCGCAGGGCGTTGCCGGCGTAGACCTTGCGCAGCACCTCCTCCGGGAGGTCCATTGCGTTCAGGGCCTCCTGATGGCGGTTGTCGAACAGGTCGCGGGCGTACAGGTAGCGATCCTGGAACTCCAGCACGAATTCCCGCCCAAACTCGGGATCGCGGGTCAGGGCGTTCCAGCCGGAGCCGCCGGACCCGTCGCAGTACAGGTTCGGGTACTTGCGCAGAGCCTTGATCAGCCTCCCGCCGGGGCGGACCTTGCCCTTGGGGTAGGGCACCTGGCGGTACTTGCGGTCGCCAGAGATATGCGCCCAGAAGCCGGGGCCGTGCCCCAAGAAGAGGGTATCCGGGCAGGCGTTGAGCACCCGCTCCAGCGCCTCGAAGCCGCCGCCGTACCAGTAGTTCGGACGCGGATAAGTCTGGCCGGTATCGAACTCGTAGTCCAAGTGGAAAATCACCGGCACGCCCCGCTCCCCGCAATACCGGAACAGGCGCAGGGCGTCCCAGTTATCGTACATCATCCGCAGTTTCAGTTCTCCGCAGACGCGGACGCGGTGCACGTCAATGGCAATGCGCATCAAGTCCAGCGCCTCCGGCCGGCGCGGATCGGGACAGTAGCCGGCCACAAAGCGGTCCGGCGCCTTCTCCTGGTAGTGCAGGCAGCGATGGAGCATCGAGATCACGCCGCTGCCGCGCGGGTCGAGAAAGGCAGCGTGGACGACCTGGTCAAACTCGTCCTGCGGCCCCTCCAGCGACAGCACCCAGGTCACCGCGATGCCGTGCTCATCCATGTTTTGTACGAAGCGATCAAAGTCGCAGTCGAGCCAGTCGGGGTGATTGTGGGCGTCAATGATGAGCATGGCTTGTCCTTTGGTTGATTTCAACTCGCGCTTTGCGCAGAGCGGGCAGAGCGAACCGCAGAGCGGGAGGGAGTCAGCCCTGTACCGAGCAGTGCCTGCGCGTAGGCGCGAGGCCACCGTTGCCGCCCTCCCCAGCCACCTCTACCGTCTCCGAAACGCCCTATCCACCTTCCTGAGAATGGCGATTGCGTCGGCAATTTCCGCCTCACCCCAGTTCTCGTGCAGGTGCAGATTGAAGGTCGCCGCCACGGTGGCCACCGCGTTCGGGCAGGGAAACTCCCGGTCGCGGTCGCCCCGGTAGTCCGGACTGCTCCACGGGTAGCCGCTCCGTCCGAAGACCCGCCGCTCCCGGAACCACTGCATCCGGTGCGGCAAGGCCCCGGAGTAGTCTGGGTTGATGGGCAGGCCCTCGGCAAGGAGGGCCTGGCAGAAGGTCGCCTTGTCGCAGGTGGCGTTCGCGGCGCGAAAGGCGAGGCGCAGAAACCACCAGGAGGGCTCGGCACCCGGCAGGACCTCCGGCGCGGCTAGTGTCGGCAGCTGACGGATCGCTTCCAGAATCGGCGCGACCACGGCCTGCCGGCGGGCGACGATGTTCGGCAGCCGGCTCAGTTGCACCCGACCAATTA
>CALFVE010000075.1 GCA_937928475.1 uncultured bacterium
CCATCCAGTTGCACCCGCTGGTCTGCCAGGCCTTTAACGCCGACTTCGACGGGGATCAGATGGCGGTGCATGTGCCTCTGTCGGCGCATGCCCAGGCTGAGGCGCGCCTGCTGATGCTGGCCTCCCACAACCTGTTCAAGCCGGCCGACGGCAGCCCCATCGCCCAGCCGCTGTACGATATTGTGCTGGGCTGCTACTACATGACCCAGGAGAACCCCCAGGGCAAGGGCGCGGGCCACGCCTTCGAGAGCGCCGAGGCCGTCATCTCGGCCTATGAAAACCGGCAGGTGGACCTGCACGCCACTATCAAGGCACGCATCGCGGAGACGGTGGTGGAGGTTACCGATGAGCACGGCCAGCCGGTGGAGGTAGACGGCCAACTGCTGGCCGAATTGCGCCGCTCCGCCGCCCTGGTGGCCTTCGACGAGCACCCACCGCGGGAGCGCCACGTCGAATTCACGCTGACCGAGGAGATGATGCAGGCGGCCGAGACTGGCGAAGACGGCGGCCAGGAGCAGCATCCCACCGACAAGACGGAATGGATGCGCTGGGAGGCCGAGCGGGTGGCCATCCGCGCTTGTCAGGAGGGGCGCTGTGAGGTCGGCACCCACTTCCGGCTCGGCATTCAGCGGCGAATCATTGACACCACCGTGGGTCGGGTTATCTTCAATCACTGCTTGCCCCTGGACATGCCTTACATCAACCACGACGTGGCCAAAAGCGAACTGGCGGAACTGGTGGCCCAGTGCTATCGCCTCTATGGGCAGGCCCGCACCGCCAAACTGCTGGACGATCTCAAGGAGTTGGGCTTCCGCTTCGCCACCCGCTCCGGCCTGAGCATCTGCATTGCGGACACCGATGTCCCCACTGAGCGGGAGAAGATTATCGCGCGCGCCGAACGAGAGGTGCAGCGGATTAACCGCCAGGCCCGGGAGGGGGTCATTACCGACGACGAACGCGAGCAGGAGGTGCTGCGCCAGTGGCAGCGGGCGGGCGACGACATCGCCGACCAGATTCTGCAGAACATCAGCACCTTCAACTCCATCTGGATGATGACCAACTCGGGGGCCCGCGCTAACCGCTCCCACATCTCCCAGATCGCGGGGATGCGCGGTCTGATGAGCGACCCCTTCGGGCGGCTCATTGAGGACCTGCCGGTGAAGAGCAATTTCCATGAGGGCCTCAACATTCTGGAGTACTTCGTCTCCACCCACGGAGCCCGCAAGGGTTTGGCGGACACTGCGCTGCGCACCGCCGACGCCGGCTATCTCACCCGCCGGCTGGTGGACGTGGCCCAGGAGGTCATGATCCGTGGGGAGGACTGCGGCACCAGCGACGGGGTTACGGTCCACGCCATCTGGGAACGGGAACTGCATTGCCCCGCCTGCGGTCAGGAGGACTTTTCCCGCAGCGGAGTCTGCGAGCACTGCGGCGCCGACTTGCCCGTGGCGGCGGACGACGAGGTCATCGAGTCGTTGGAGGAGCGCATCATCGGGCGGGTGCCGGCCCAGGACGTGCGGCATCCCGAGACCGGGGAGATCATTGTGCCCGCCGGGCGGGAGATTGACGAGCGCCTGGCCGGACTAATCACCGGCGCGGGCATAAAGTCGGTAGTGATCCGCTCGCCGCTGACCTGTGCGCTGCGCTATGGCATCTGCGCCAAGTGCTACGGGCTGGACCTGGCCACCCACCGCCCGGTCGAGGTAGGGGCCGCCGTGGGGATTATGGCCGCGCAATCCATCGGCGAACCCGGCACCCAACTCACCATGAGGACCTTCCACTACGGCGGCGTAGCCGGGGAGTACATCACCGGCGTCGCCGACGTGAAGAAGCGCAAGCAGCAGGCTCTGCGCAGTCTGAGCGACGACATCGGGCAGGGCCGGGTCTCTCTGGACGCCGTGGGCAGCAGCGGGCGCGCTCGGCGCAAGGCCATCAAAGAAATGCTCAAGGTGCTGGAAACCTCCGTGCATGGCCTGCTCCGGGTGGTGGAGTTGTTTGAAGCGCGTATTCCCAAGGGGCAAGCCATCACGGCCCAAGCCGACGGGCGGGTCGCCGAGATTCAGACCAAGGGTCTGCGCACCGTCATTATCCACTCGCTGCAGCCGCTCGCGGCCCTGGACGCCCTGCGCGGCGAGACGCTGGCCGAGGACGTGGTGGGACCTGACGGCGAGGTACTGGCCCGAGCCGGCACGAAGCTGCTCAAGAAGGTTCGCGACCGCCTGCTAAAGGCGGGGGTGGAGCAGGTCAAGATCACTACCTCCCACCTGGTCCCCCATCGGGGCGAACTGTTCGTGCGGGAGGGCACCGAGGTGCACACCGGCGATCGCCTGACCACCGGGCCGGTAGACCCGCAGGCCATCCTGCAGCAGAAAGGCATCCGCGGCGTACAGGACTACCTGGTGCGCGAAATCCAAGCGGTCTACCGCTCCCAGGGCGTGTCCATCAACGACAAGCACATCGAAGTTATCGTCTCGCAGATGCTGCGGCGGCGCAAGATCGTGGATCAGGGGGACACCCGCTTCCTGCCCGGGGAGATCGTGGACCGCTTCGACTTCAACGACGAGAACGAGCGGGTGCGGCGCCTGGGGGGGCAGCCGGCCACTGCCGAGCCCCTGCTGCTGGGCATCACCCAGGCTTCGCTGGCCACTGACAGTTTCCTCTCGGCGGCCAGTTTCCAGCGCACCACGCGGGTGCTCGCCGAAGCGGCGTGCGAGAACCGCCGCGACCCCCTGTTGGGGCTGAAGGAAAACGTGATCATCGGGCGGCTCATCCCCGCCGGCAGCGGCATGCCGCGCCACCGGGATCGGGAGATTGACTTTAGCCCCGATGTGGAGGAAGAACTGCGGCCGCGACCGCGCGAAGTGCTGCCCGAGATTGATCACATGCAGGCTCTGCTGGAGGAGATCGAAGCCGCTCGAGGGTTGGCCGGGGACGAGGACCTCGACCTGGTCGGCGAGGAGTTGTTTCTCGAGGAGGATGAGCAGGACGAGGGACAGGGAGCGACGGAGAAGTGACGGCTAGCCCCGCCGGGGCGGTCGGAAGCATGAGCCGCGGGGTAGGGCGAATTGCCGCAGGTGGACAGCGGAGAAATCGTGAGAAAACGGCCAGATTACGCTTGACAAGCAGCTGGTGCGGTTGCTATACTACACCTCGCTTTCCGCTAAGCGCAGAAACGTCGGGGCGCAGCGAACTGGCGGAAGGCTACAATATGTTGCGGGTGGGGCTGGAATCCGACTGGGCTTGCCAGCGTATTCAGCGAGGCCGGTCATCAGTAGCCAAGGGGGCTGAAGCATCGCAGGAACCTCTCCAATGAGGTAGTCCGCTTCGCCATTCAGAGACGAACCCACTTGGGGCCCCTCCTCACTGATGCCGAGGGGCCCTTTTGCGTCTGCGGGGCAAGGCGTGGGGAGGGCCCGGCCGCTCCCGGGCGGACGACCTCAGAGGGGGTGGCCCCCTAGGGCAGGCGGCGGGCAGCGTAGCGCTCGCCGGGCAGATCACACAGGAGGCTAACGCGTGCCGACCATCAACCAACTGGTCCGCAAGGGCCGGGCCAAGAAGGAAAAGAAGATGAAGACCCCGGCGCTGAAGGTCGCCTGGAACGCCCTCAAGCGCAAGAGCAAGATGGTGGAGGGCGCTCCTCAGCGGCGGGGTGTGTGCACGCGGGTCTGGGCCCAGACTCCCAAGAAGCCCAACTCTGCCCTGCGCAAGTGTGCCCGGGTGCGTATGTTCAACCGGCAGGAAGTGACCGCCTACATTCCGGGAGAGGGCCACAACCTCGCCGAACATTCCATCGTCCTGGTCCGCGGGGGGCGGGTCAAGGACCTCAACTCGGTCAAATATCACGTGATCCGGGGCACCTTGGACACCGCCGGTGTCGAGGGCCGCAAGACCTCCCGCTCCAAGTATGGGACCAAGCGCGGGAAGGCGATAGGCTAGCAGAGTTCGCCGCGGACGGGCCCGGACCCGTCCCTTTGCGTTTCCGGCGGGAGGCGGTCCCCGCCCGCGGAAGACTACACAACGAGGTAGCGGCCGATGCCGAGAAGGGGAGAACCGACACGCAGACGGGTGGCGCCGGATCCGGTGTTCCAGAGCCGGCTGGTGGCGGGGTTCATCAACTACATGATGCGGGGCGGCAAGAAGAGCGTCGCCG
>CALFVE010000076.1 GCA_937928475.1 uncultured bacterium
CAGGAACCAGACGACGATGAAGACGAACGCCGGTATCTCCGTTAGGAACAGGAAGAAAAAGGGGACCAGGGCCAGGATGCGGGACTCCGGAAAGAGTTTGAGATAGGCCCCCATCACGCCGGCGATAGCCCCGCTGGCTCCCACCATCGGTATGGCCAGGTTCTCGGGACCGGTTACGCTTGCCCCCAGCAGCGTGATGACCACGTGCGCCCCGGTGGCCAGGAACCCGCAGAGCAGGTAAAAGAGCAGGTAGCGCAGGGAGCCCAAGCGGTCCTCCACGTTGTCGCCGAAGACCCACAAGAACCACATGTTCGAGCCCAGGTGCAGCCAGTTGGCGTGCATGAACATACTGGCCAGCGCCGACGCAGCGACCTGCCCAGGGGGCAGCCCAACCTGCCGCGCGAAAAGGAAGGTCGGGCGGAAAGCCACAGTCTCCGTCAAGTGAGGATGAAGCAATTGATAGAGGAAGACTCCCACGCAGGTCAGAACGATCCCGTAGTTGATGTACGGGGCACGTCGGTGCGGTATGCTGTCGTAGAGGGGAAGCATGCCAGATCAGAACCGGCGTGCCGGCGCTCCTTTCCCGGTGCGCTCTTCAATTGGACAAAACCCGGGTCCCTCACAGGAAGGACCCGGGCCGATAACGTAGCCTAGTCCTCGCCCACCAGGCGGCTAGAAGCGGCGGGTGAGTTGCTTCTGATTGGTGCCGTCAAGGTTGCAAGTCCACAGTTCGCGGTCGCGAGTGAAGGCCAGCATGGTGCCGTCCGCGTTCCACACGGGGAAGCCGTCGGAGCGCGCATCACTGGTTACGTGAGTGAGAGCGCCGGTCGCCACCTCCACGATCCAGATGTCGAAGTCGCCGGTGCGATTGGAGTGGAAAGCGATCTTGGTGCCATCGGGACTCCAGGCGGGGCCGCCGTCGGCATAGGGACTCGCCGCCACCGGGGTGTAGGTAGCCGTCGAGACAGTGTAGATGAAGATGTTGGTGTCGCCCTCCGCCACGGCGTCCTTGTTCGACTGCAACACAATCTGATCGGTGTTGACCGGGTTGTACGAGGGCCACTGATTGTCGTTGCCGTCGTTGACGACGTCTGCGATGCCCCCCGAACCGTCGCTGTTGGCCACCCGGATGTGGGGGATGCCGGTACCTCGGGTGGAGCAATACAAGATGCGGGTGCCGTCGGGACTCCAACTCGGCTGGCTGTCGGAGCCGAGGGTAGTGTCGTCGGTAATCTTGACGACGCCGGCGCTGTCGCCGGTGGTGGCGTTGAGGGTGTACAGCGCCAGGCTGGCGCCGGTGTTGCCACTGACGGCGCGTCGCGAGGCGAAGGCGATCAAGGTGCCGGCGGGATTGTAAGCGGGATGCTGGCCGCCCTCCAGGAGATTGGCAGGGTTGTTCAAGGAGGGCGTGAGCAGGGTGAGTCCGCTACCGGCCGCGGTGATGGAGTGAATGTATAGCAGTCCGTTGCCCCCGAAAGAACTCAGGGCGAGGCGCCCGTCGGGCACCTGGGCCCAGGACACCCGCTGGAACACGTTCAGGAACACCGGCGAGGAGGAGCCGCCGCCGCATCCCGCGAGCAGGACGGCCAGGCAGAGCAGGCTTGCGAGGGCCATCAACCAACGGATCTGCGTCTTCATATTCGCTGACTCCTTCCCAGACAACTGGTCCCGCGGCCTCGGCTGCTGCGAGAGCGGACGCGGGCATTATAAGACCGCTGCCGCTGAGCGTCAACTTCGCACCGCCGCCGGCGGGCTCCCGGCCGGCTTGTGAGGCCCCCCGGGCCTTGCTATAATGCGCCCACCAGCCCGGCCGAGGACGGATTGCCTCATGCTCCGCAACGTCGCCGTCGGTATTGACACCGGCCCCAGTGCCCAGGTTCCTCTTCGCCAGGCTGTAGCCCTGGCCGCCGCCTGCTCCGCTCGCTTGCACCTGCTGGCGGCGCTGGAGGAGCCGGTGCGGGGCGAGGAGGACCTACTCAGACCGGAGGGTCCGGTGCTAGAGGTGGCGCTGCCCGAGGAGCCAGGGCCGGAAGACTTCCCCTCGCTGGGTATTCCCCCTCACCTGGAGCAGGCGCGGCAGGTTTGCCACGAGGAGGCGGTCCCCTGTCGCCTGCACTTGCACCGGGGCGACCCTTGGCCCTGGCTGGCCCGCCAGGCGCTGCTCGCCGAGGTGCTGGTGGTCGGACGCCGCTCCACCCGCAGTTCTCGCCTCGCTACCTGCGGGCGAACCGTGCGCCGGCTCTTGCAGGCGCCCCAGGTTCCCCTGCTCATCTGCGCCCGCGACCCGGCCGAGGCCCGGAGCGCCCTGGTGCTGTACGAGCCAAGCCCGCGCGGTGCGCGGGCCCTAGCCCTGACTGCCGAAATCTGCGTAGCCTTCAATCTGCCCCTGGCCGTGGTGGCCGCCGCCCCGCACCGGCAGGAGGCAGCGGACCATCTCCGGCTAGCGCGCGACGCCTTGTATGCTTACAGCCTCGACTGTGAGTTCCTGGCCGTAGAGGGCCGGCCGGCAGCGGCGCTGCTGGAGGCCAGCCTGGAGCGCCATCCCTCGCTGGTGGCCGTTCCTGCGGCTGCCGGCTACCCCCGTTCCTTCCTCACCCATCCACTGTGCCAAGCGGTCCTCAGAGCGCCGGACGCAGCAGCCCTGGTCGTGCCGTAATCGCCCGGCAAGTGGGCGTAAGGACGCTGGGGAGGACCGAATTCGCCGGCGTGCGAGCGCGAGTGTTCGACACTGGGTCTAGCGCCCCTGCGCCGCAAGTGACGCCTAGACGTGCTTGGCCTAATGCCGAGCGGGGCTCAGAGGGCAGCCTGCGGACCGCGGTCAGCGCTTGTCTATCACCCGCACCGCTTTTCCCTCCGATACCGGCAGGTGATGCGGTTCCAGGAGTTGCACTCGCACCCTGAACAGCAGTTCGGCGCGTAGTTCCTCGGCAATCCGCTCTCGGATGCGCTCCAGACGACGCAGGTCGTCGAAGGAATACTGCGGCCTCAGTTCGACCTGAACGGTCAGGCAGTCCAATTCTTCCTCGCGGGTGAGCACCAGGCAGTAGTTGTCGCCGACCTCAGGAATGCCCATCAGCACCCGCTCCACCTGCATGGGGTAGAAGTTCACCCCCCGCAGAATGAGCATGTCGTCGCTGCGCCCCGAGAAGCGGGCGAGCCGCCGATGCTGGTTGCCACACGGGCACGGCTCGGGCAGGAAGCGGGTAATATCGCGAGTGCGATAGCGGAGCAGCGGCATGGCCTCGCGGGTGAGAGTAGTCAGCACCAGTTCGCCCTCCTCGCCGGGCGGGACCGGCTGCTGAGTGCGCGGATCCAGAATCTCGGCGATATAGTGATCCTCGCGGACATGCAGACCATTCTGCCGGAGACATTCCATCGCCACCCCGGGACCGCACATCTCCGAGAGGCCGTAGCAGTTGTAGAACCGCGCGCCCCAAGCCTCCTCGATGCGCCGCCGCAAGTCCTCGGTATGCGGCTCTCCGCCCAGGAAGCCCCGCCGCACTTGCAGGTCCCGGCGCGGGTCGAGACCTTCCTGGCGGCAGTAGTGAGCAACGTGCAGCGCATAGGAGGGCAGAATGTGGACCACGGTGGTTCCGAAAACCTGCATCATCTGCACCTGCCGGGCGGTGGCGCCAGAGGAAGCAGGAATCGTCAGACACCCGAGAAGTTCCCCCGCATAGTGGAAGCCCAGGCCACCGGTGAACAGTCCGTAGCCCATCATATTCTGGAAAACGTCCTCGCGGGTGACACCGACCGCCAGCATGCCGCGCGCCACGCATTCGGCCCAGCGCTCGAGGTCCCCGCGGGTGTGGTAGACCGCCGTGGCGATGCCGGTGGTGCCCGAGGAGTAATGCAGGCGTACCACCTCGCTTCGGGGCACTGCCAGCAGGCCCCAGGGCATGGCTGCACGGAGATCCTCCTTGGTGGTTAGAGGGAGACGCCGCAGGTCGTCCAGAGAGGAGATGGCTTCGGCTGACACCCCCGCCTCGGCGAGCGCCCGGCGGTAGTGCTCCGACTGGGCAGCGCGGGCCACGGTCTCCCGTAGGCGCATAACCTGCAGGGCTTCGATCTCCTGGCGAGAGAGTTGGTCGGCTTGGGCGAAGTCGTACATGGGGAAGCGTCGCTTACTCAACTCGCGGTGACGGCACGGACAGCATAAGTTCGACGCAAGGGCCCGAACGACCTTCAGCGACCAGGAGGACGGTGTTGTCGCGGCGCAGAAGGGGCACGGCAACGCAGACCAGCACGCCGGCCCAGGAGGAGAAGCAAATGAAAACACCACCCCCCCTCCACCTCGCCGTGGTTGGTGGAGGGATGTTCTTCGCCGAGGTCATCGGCCCCACACTGCTGGACCTGGAGCGCTACGGCATCTCGCCCTACCTGGGCAGCCTCGGCCAGGGCCGCTTCGCTCGCGACCTGGCCCCGGTGCGCCTGGAACTGGTCGCCGTGGGTACGCATTCCCCCGCAAGTGGCACGGCCGCCAGGATTGTTGACTGGTATCGCGCGAGCATCCCGGAAAGCCGGGTGCAGGCGCACTACAGCGATACGGTCTGGGAGGAGATCCTGGAGCAACACCAGCCTGACGTGCTGGTAGTGGCCACCCCCGATGATCTACACTATGCGCCCATCGTGGCCGCGCTCCGCCAGGGCGCCGACGTCGTCACCGAAAAGCCGCTCTGCCTGAAACTGGCCGAGGCCGATGCGATCATCGCGGCGGCGCGCGCCGCTAACCGCGTCGTCGCCGCCGATATGCACAAGCGCTATGATCCTATGATGCGCAAACTCTTCCAGGACCTGGTGCCACGCATGGGCGAGATCAACTACGTGGAGGCGGTCCTGGAGGAGCCGCTGGAGGTGTCCACCCAGGTCTTCAAATGGGCCGCGCGCAGCAACCCCTTCGGTTACGTCGGCTGCCACTGGACTGACGTGGTGCACCATTTTCTGGGCGTCTCACCGGTCACTGTGCACGCGACCGGCCAGAAGAACCTCCTGGTGAACTGGAAGGATCCGCTCACCGGCGAGCCGCGCCCGATTAATACCTTCGATTCTATGCAGGTGAAAGTCACCTACGACAGCGGAATGGAGGCGCTGTATGTGAATGCCTGGATCAACCCGCCGGACTTTGAGGGCAATGTGAACCAGGAGGTCAAAGTCTTCGGAACGCGGGGGAGCGCTTTTCTCGACCAGCAGGACCGGGGCCTGCGCTATTGCTTGACCGGAGAGGGCAGCCGGACAGCCAATCCGCTATTCATTCAACCGATGCCGTATTATGGTGGAACGTGGAACGTGGAACGTGGAACGCCGAAAGGAAAAACGGCCGAGGTGCGGCCCGAGGTGCGCGGCTACGGCAAGGACAGCCTGATTGCCGGCTTCTCCGCGATTCTTCGACGCCGTCTCCTGGGCCAGACCCTGGAGGAACTAGAGCCGGCCTACCCCAGCGCTGCCTCCCAGCGCGCGACGGCGGCCCTGCTGGACGCCGCCGCGCAAGTGGCCGAACGCAACTGGCGCTACACGCAAGCGGGCCAGGGCAGCCCCGTGACGGCGAAGTTGGAGGAGGGCAAGGTCAGGATCAGAGACCCGCTCGGCGCTTGACAAGCCGGCTTCGCTCGCGCCGCGGCATGACCTGGGTCTGTCGGTAGATCGTCGTCGGGAAAGCGCGGAAGGGCAACATGAAACTGGCCCGTCCGCAGGTGGAGGCGCAGTCGGCCTGAATGGGCCCGAGCCGGGGCGAGAGAGCGCGCGCTTGCTGGCAGTTACTGCTGACCACCGCAGCCCAACTGGAACAAGGCGACCAGCGCCTCCGCGCCCAAGTCAAAGCCGGGCAGATGGGCCAGCCCGGTCGGCCCTTCCGACGTAAGTCTATGCGAAGTCGGCACCAGGTCCCGGCTGCGCCGAGGGGCTGCGGTTAGCAGCGCCCCCAGGCGAGAGCCCGCATCCGCCCCCCGCAGGGCGCAGGTTTCCTCCCGCACCCGCTGTGGTAGCGCCTCACTCCACTCTCCTGCAAGAAGAGACGCCGAGGGCGAGGCCCCTACTCCACAATCCTTGGCACCCGGAAGTAACCGTCTACAGAGTCGGGGGCGTTTTGCACGGCCTCCTCGGGCAAGAGCGACTCGCCCACTTCGTCCGCTCGGTACACGTTTACCAGGGGCACCGCGTGCGAGGTGATGGGCACCTCTGCCGTGTCCAGTTGCTGCAGTTCGGCAAAGTAG
>CALFVE010000077.1 GCA_937928475.1 uncultured bacterium
GGTGGGAGACGCTGTCCAGGAGCAGGCGGCGGGCTCCGATCTCCGCGACGAGGCTGTCTATCAACCCGCCCACCTCGCGGAGTTGGTCGAGGAAGACCTGAGGCGAGGTGCAAACAATGCGCAAGAGGCCGTCTTGCTCGCGAGCGCGCAGGTCCCAGCCGAAGGAGAGGGCGTCCTCGTAAAGCGCCAGGGGGAACTCTTCGAAAGTGACAATGATGCCGGGCTCTCCCGCTCGCAGACCAGCCTCGATGAACTGGAGCCCTAGGGTGGTCTTGCCGGCGCCGGGGACGCCCTCGATCAGCAGGGCGCTGCCCGGCCGCAGGCCTCCGGCGAGGATCTCATCCAGTCCAGGGATGCCTGAGGAAAGCAGGGCCGGCATGAAGGTCTCACTCCTCTGCGCCGGGTTCCGCCCGGGGCCGATCCTCTGCGTACTGGCGGACCAGCATGCGCACGATTTCCTTGCGCGTGTCGGGGTGATCGAGATAGGCCTCGCTGAGCAGACAGAGCAGGTGCCAGGTCTCGGGGTCGCGGGCCAGGCTGTAGCAGCGGTAGCGGCCGTCGCCGCGGGTGGCGACTTCCAGCAGCCCGGCCGCGGCCAGGCGCTCCAGGGCGGGCTGGACCTCTTCCAGGGAGCGGTGCAGGCGCAGGGCCAGGCCGGCCGCAGTGTCAAAGGTGGAGGGGTTGGCCTGGAAGAAGAGCGCTACGTCCAGCCCAACGACATTGCGCGCCGTCTCGGCGATGAATTTCCGAACCCTCGCGTCCATGGCCCCCGTCCCCGATCCTGGTGGAGAGTGGATTCCGATTTAGCCTTTCGCCATCCGGGCACGGAATTCCTCCTCGCGTGGGAGGGAGTCTCGGGCAGCCCCGGCCCCAGCGGGCAGCACAAGCCAGACCCTGCGCTATCAGGGACACAGGAGGACGTAACCCCCCTTACGGAGCGCAGGCTGGGAAGCCGGCGCTACCCGGACTCCGCCACTCCGCACCAGTCCATAATCATCTTCACCAGCGCCTCGGCGGCGCGCAAGACCTGCGGCCAGGCGATCTTCTCCCCGGTGGAATGCGCCTCCCGAATATCCGAGGGGCCGAAGACTACGGTGGGCAGTCCCGCCAACTTGGCGTAGAGGCGGGCGTCACAGGAGACGTTCCACCCGAAAACTTCGGAAGGCAGGCCACAGGCAAGCGCCGCGCGATGCAGTGTGGTAACCAGCGGGTGCTGCGGGTCTATCTCGTAGGCGTCATTGTGCAGTTTGGGGTAGGTGAGCTCGAGGTGGCTCTTCAGCCACTCATCCTCGCTGCGCATGATCGCCGCCGCCATCTCCTCCTTCACCTGGGCCATTGTCTTGTTGGGCAGGAAACCCACCCCGCCTTCCAGCACACACTCATCGGGGACCATCGAGGGCCAATTGCCGGCGTGAATCATCCCCAGGCACAGTTGCACCGGGGCCTCATAGCGCTCAAAGAGCGGGTAGCCGCGGCTCTCGGCGATCAGTTCCTGCTCGTAGATCAGCAGTTGTCGGCAGGCCTCCATCATTTTTTCGATGGCGTTGACCGCCTCGTGGCGGCGGCCCATGTGCGCGGAGATGCCGAAGGTCTTGAGGCGGAACCACAGCGCGCCCCGATTGGCGGGGAAGACGTTGCCGCCGGTGGCCTCCAGCACGATCACGCCGTCAGCCCTGCAGCCCTGGCGAATGAGGGCCAGGGCCCCGTTGCCGCCGGGCTCCTCTTCGATCACCACCTGCAGGTCCAAGTTCCCGGCCAGTTTGACGCCCAGGTCCTTCAGAGCGGCCAGGGCGAGCAGCGCCGTGGTGATCTGCCCCTTGGCGTCGGTGGCGCCGCGCCCGTAGACGTAGTCGCCGTCCAGGCGGGGCTGGAAGGCCTCCGCCCAGTCGCCACCGGGGATGACGTCGGCGTGGCTCTGCAGGATCAGCGAGCGCCCCCCGCCGGTCCCCTCCAGGCGGCAGACCAGGTTGTGCCGCCCGGCGTAGGGCTGTTCATTCTCGTTGTGGCTGTACTCCGGATCCTCCCGCAGGCTTTCCGGGATTTCCCGGTATTCCGAGGGGAAGCGCAGGTAGGAGAGGACCTCCTTAATATAGCGCATGACGGGCGCTTCTTGGCCTTGGATGCTCTCGAACTCGATCATCTTGAGCAGCCAGCGCTCAGCCTCGGCGGAGCGCGCCTCCACGGCGCGGCGGATGTCGTCACAGGTGGGAAGAGGCATGGGATCAACTCCTGTGCTGTCGAAAAAGGGATCGGCACATTTTCGGGGCCGAAAATGTGCGGGTCCCTTTTTTCCTATCCAATTACTTCCGCGCCCCCGGCCGGCCGGAGCCATTTTACCTGGGCGCGCACGCCCTCGTGAGCAAAGGCCCGGCGCATCGCCTCCGCCAGGGCCGGGTCCTCGTCCGAGCAGAAGGCCGCCACGGTCGGACCGGAGCCACTGAGGGCCGCGCCGTAGGCGCCCGCAGCCAGCGCCGCCTCGATCACTTCGCCCATTCCCGGCACCAGCGGCACGCGGTACGGCTGGTGCAGCCGGTCACGCATGGCCTGGCCCAGCAGGTCATAGCGCCCGCGGACCAGAGCCGCCAGAGCGAGGCAAGCGTGACTCACGTTGTAGACTGCGTCGGCGCGCGGGTAGGCCTCGGGGAGAGCCTCTCGGGCCTGCTCCGTGCTGACCTCAAACTCAGGGATCGCTACCGCTACCACCAGGTTTTCCGGCGCGGGCAGGCTCACACAGAGCGTACGGTCGTCTTCTCGGGCACAGACGGTGAGTCCCCCCAACAGCGCCGGGGCCACGTTGTCGGGGTGGCCCTCCATCTCAGTGGCCAGGTCCAGGAGTTCCTGAGTTGGGGTGTCCAGGCCAAGCAGCCGGTCAGCGGCCAGCAGGCCTCCCACGATCGCTGCACTGCTGCTGCCCAGGCCTCGGGCCAGGGGAATGTCGTTGTGCTGCACTAGCCGCCAGCCGGGTACCGGCAAGCCGGCCCGTCGGGTCAATTCGGAGGCCGCGCGGAGGACAAGATTGGCCGGAGTCTCAGGAATCCAGCCATCGCCCTCGCCGCTGACCACCACCTCGGTCACCGTCGCCGCCGCGAGGGTGACCGTGTTGTATAGGTCAAGGGCCAGGCCCAGGCAGTCAAACCCCGGGCCCAGGTTAGCCGTGCTGGCCGGCACGCGCACGCTCACGGAGGGGAGCATCCGAAAGCATACTCCTTTTCTCGGCTAGGGCGCGGTAGACGCGCTCATCGCCTGGCTCGGCAAAGTACACCCGCGGCAGCCGGCCCGAAAACCGCGACACCGTCTCCTGCACTACGGTGTTGCACAGGGCGGCGATCTCGTGCACCTCGATGCGCTGCCCCTCCTGCTCGCCGATGAGCACGGCAGTGTCGCCGACCTGAGCGGAGGGAGCGCCAGTGAGGTCAATGATGGTCGCGTCCATGCAGATACGGCCCACCACCCGGCAGCGCTTGCCGTGCACCAGCACCGAGGCGCGGTTGGACAGCAGGCGGTCCCAGCCGTCCGCATAGCCCAGGGGCAAGAGGCCGATACGGGTGTCATGCGGGGCGACCCAGGTGCGGTCATAGCCCACGCTTTCGCCCCGGTACAGGGGCTTGATCACGGCGAGTTTGGCCTTGAGCGCCAGCACCGGCCGCATCTCCGGCATATACAGGCCGCCCCGGTCGCGGGGGATGCCGTAAAGCAGAGCTCCGGGGCGAACCGCGTCCATCCAGGCCTCGGGATAGCGGACGGTGGCCCCGCTGTTGCAAACGTGTCGCAGGGGGATGCGGTAGCCCAGGATGCGCTCGGCTTCCGCCACCGCCTGTTTGAAGAGGGTGAGTTGCCGCATGGTGAACTCGGGGTCAATCTGGGAACTGGAAAAGTGAGTGAAGATGCCCACGATCTCCAGGCCCGGCAGGTCGCGGAGATGCTCACAGAAGGGGGCGATCTCCTCGGCGCGCACCCCGAGGCGATGCATACCGGTGTCCACCTTAATGTGGACCTTGGCCGGACGGCCCAGGTGCTGGCCGGCGGCGGCCAGCGCTTCGGCGCCCGCCAGGTCGGTAAGTGGCGCCTCGATCTCTTGCTCGACCAGGAGAGGGGCGGCCTCTCGGGGGGTGGCACCCAAGACCATGATCGGCGCCCGGCAGCCGTCTTCGCGCAGTTCCACGGCTTCCTCAACGATCGCCACCGCCAGGCGGCTGGCTCCGGCTTCCAAGGCCACGCGGGCCACCGGTAGGGCCCCGTGTCCGTAGGCGTTGGCCTTGATCACCGCGATGATCTGTTGGTGGGGGCTAAGCACCGACTTGAGGTTGTGGAGGTTATCCGCGAGGGCGGAGAGGTTAATTTCGATCCAAGCGGGGCGCAAGGGCGATTACCTCAGGCGTCGGTGGGGCTCCGAACGGCGGCTCACCTGGCAGGGGCAATTCTATGCCCCGCCCCGCGACCCTGTCAAGGCGGGGTTGACTCCGCCGCTTCTGGCGCGTATCATTGCAACATGCGTTTTAGAAGGGCCGTGCAGGAAATAAGACCACAGGGGGCGAAGTGCACTGGCGGCGGTACGCCTCCCTCGCGCTTGACAGACGACCTCGACCGAGCAGGGGGGAGAAGGTGCACTAATGGGCAGGAATCTGCAACCGCTCGCGCTCGATTTCTACGATGAGCCCAGCCTGCGACGGGTGCGGCGCAGACGGCTCCTCGCCTTTGGCTGGTATGGCGGTAAGTTCAACTACCTTGGCTGGTTGCTACCGCTGCTCCCCAGATGCCATCATTACTGCGAGCCATTCGGCGGGTCGGCGGCCGTGCTGCTGAACCGAGAACCGTCTCCTGTGGAGACGTACAATGATATTGACGGCGAGGTTGTCAACTTCTTTCGAGTGTTGCGGAATCAGAAGGAGGCCCTGATTGAGGCTATAGCGCTGACGCCCTTTTCGCGAGAGGAGTTCGCCACGGCCCTGGAGACCGAGGAGCCCGGTTTGACTGATCTGGAAAGGGCTCGCAGGTTCTTCGTGAGGGCGAGGCAGGTGCGTACCGGTCTTGCGCAGACTGCCTCCCTGGGGCGCTGGGCGAACTGCAAGAACACGTCGCGCGCCGGTATGGCTGGCGTGGTATCCCGCTGGCTGGGCAGTGTAGAGCAACTGCCCGAGATTGCCCAACGTCTCCTCCGTGTGCAGATCGAGAACCGGCCCGCCATCGAGGTCATCCGCTTGTATGACAGCCCAGAGACGCTCTTCTACTGCGATCCCCCCTATGTACATGACTCCCGGAGCGATGCCAAGGCCTACGGCTTCGAGATGACCGATCCGGAGCACTGTGAGCTGGCAGTAGTTCTGTCACGCATTCGCGGGAAGGCTGCCGTCTCCGGCTATCGCTGCGAATTGATGGACGACCTTTATCAGGGCTGGCGTGTGGTTGAGGCGCCTGTCAAGAACTGCCACTCCTCGAAGAAGCCGCGCGTCGAGGCCCTGTGGATGAACTACTAAGAACACTGCCTGCGCAGGAGAACCGCGGTGGCCAAAGCGACGCCAGCCCCCTCACCCGATCTCCGAGCCAAGAGGCACTCTCTGGAGAAGGCTCTCGAGGTAGCGGAGAGACACGTGTTGCAGGGGACTGAGCCTTGCGTCCCGACATCCGTCAGGGCGGCCTGCGATGCGATGTTCGCTTCGGCCACGCAAGCCTTCCGCGAAGTGGCCTTGGGGTGCCTGTTGGTGAGGATGCATTGCCCGGGCACAAACCTGCGTCTTCCCTATCGGAAGCAAGGCCCACACGCTTTCAGCGGTCGCACCATAGATGAGAAAATCGTCAACCCTTTCCTCAGCGACCGCTCAATTCCGTGTTCGAAAGGGCCGTACCTCAGCGTGTTCCGCCGGCAGGTCAGGTTCGACGATGCAACCAAGGAGGGACTCCGAGATCCAACCGGCTACGAGGGCCTGCTGCGTCTACTTGAGGCTGCGGAGAGGGAGGAAGACCAAGGTCGGCAGCGCCTTTTGCTCCAATACCTCCTGTACCGCTTCCTTCTCTTGCGCGAGGCCGCACAGGTGGACTTGATGCGGCTGGAGCGAATTAGTCTCTCGCAGTACCGCCGTGTCGTCGAGGGGCTGGTCTCTCGCCAGAGTGGCGGTTTTCTGGCCTTCGCGGTCGTGCTCGCAACGGTTCGCGCCATTCAGAAGACGCTGAATCTGGATTGGGCCATCGAGCACCAGGGAATCAACGTGGCGGACCTCGCCCGCGGCGTAGGCGGTGACATCACCATTCGCCGTGGGGAGGAGGTAGTGCTGGTCATCGAGGTCACCGAGCGGCCGGTGGACACGAGCCGCCTTGCAACGACCTTCAGGACGAAGATCGCGCCCGGCCACGCGGACTACCTCTTCGTCGTTCATCTTGACCAGGTGAACCGAGAGGCACTGGCTCAGGCTCAGAGGTACTTCGCTCAAGGTTACGAGGTTGACTTTGTTGACCTCAGGCAGTGGTCATCGGACATCCTTGCTACCCTTGGTAGTCGTGGCCGCAAGTGCTTCCAGGCGGAGATGCTCGGGCTGCTCTCCGCGCCGGAGGTTCCCGGTGCTGTTCGGGTAATGTGGAATGAGGAACTGCAGAAGGTGCTTTAGCGGCCTCCGGTCGCTGGCACCGGGTGGCGTTCGCCGAGGAGGCGGCGCCCTCCTCCGGCTATGGCTGAGTCCATCGCCGCCCTGCGCCAGTGGGGAGGCGAGAGCTGGGGAGAGTTCCGCCGCCAGTCTGGGGAGACGGGCAGGGTGTATCGAGAAGCGGCTGCCCGGGCGGTAGCCGCCCCTTGCCGGTGCGGAGCCGCTCGGCCGCGGCAGCCTCAATCATTCGGGTAGACTGTGATCACCGTCTCCGGATCGCCGGGGTTGGGGCCGTTGCGAAAATGGATCTCGTAGCGCAGCGGGACTCGGGTATCCCCCACGGAGATGCGGGGCGTGGCGATGGCGCCGCGATAGGTCCCGTCTTCGTTGGGCAGATGGCGAATTCCCGGCACCGTGTCCAGCACCTCGCCGCTGTCGGCATTGAACACCACGGTCCAGATCACTTGCTGCACCCCCGGGGTGGTGCGGATGCTCACCTCAGTGCGCGTCCCCACGCGGGCCCCATTCTGAGGGGCCAGCACGATCGGCGCGCCCTGGGGGAGGCCGCCTCCGGCGGGGGGACCGGCGGTCTCCGCCAGGACGATGAATACCGTCTGCGTTGCTCCGTCCCACCGGACCTCCGCCCCGAAGGCCTCCGCCGGGAAGCGCACCGGGATGTAAGTGCGCTCGTTGATCAAGCGGGACGGAACATCCAGGCGGGTAGGGCGGCCGTTGACGTAGGCCGTGGGGTCGCCGATGGTCATCTTGACCGTGGTGCCCCCTCGCACCGCGGTCACGCTCATGGTGGCGGCGTCCCAGGTGACGTCGGCCTCCAGGGCCACGAAGACGTTGCGCAGCGGCAGCAGCACCCGGCCGCCCACCTCGATGGCCGGCGGATAGGGGGGCACCGCCTCGCCATTGACGATGACGTCAATGGCGAACCCCGCGCTGGGCGCCAGCACCAGAGCGGCCAAGACCGATAGCACACACCAACGGGCAGTTCTCATCGCTTGCCTCCTTCAACCGAGTTTCCGCTCTCCTCTGCATAGGACGGCGCCGGAGCCGAAGGGTTCGCTCGCTGCATACTTGCGGGTGGCGGCGCTGCCCTATTCGCGCGGTCCCGCGAATCGCAGATAGCCGAAGCGCTGGGGGACGTGGAAATTAGGAATGCCCACTACCGACCAGGCCTGCAATTCCTGGTCGGGCTCGCCCCAGGCATGAATGCGGTATAGATTCAGCCGCCAGACTTCCCCGATCTGCGGGGTCTTGCCTCCCGGCGGGGCGTTCAGGGGAATCTGGACCTCTAAGGTCCAGCCGGAGTCCCTGTCGCTATCGTCGTTGAGGGTGCCGCTAATCCGCGAGGCGCACTTCACCTCCGGCGGGTCCCACTCCGGCTCGCAGATGAACTTAAGCCGGTGCTCGGGGTTGTAGTGCAGGAAGTCGTAAGGGTTTTCGATGCGGCCATCCCAGATGACGCCGGTGGGGCTGATGTCTACCTCGCAGTAGCGGTGCGGTCCGTCCAGGTAGGGCGGGAAGCCGCCGGGGGCCTGCAGAAAGTGCTCCACGCAGGCCTCGCTGTAGACCGGGTCGTTGCGATGGCGGTTGTGGTCCTGGATGTTCCATTCGCAGACCCGCCAGGCCGCGTAGAGATAGTCTCCGTGCCAGACCAGCCGGACGGTCGTGGCCTGGGTGGGGGGATTGCCGCTGACGCAGCGGCGCAGGTGGAGGGGCTCGATGCCTTGCCAGCAAGGGTCATCGAGGTCGCCGTCCAGCACGGGCGGCTCCGGGACCTGGACGCAATTGTAAGTCGGCAGCGGCGGGAGGACGGGCGGCGGGTATTCCCACTCACCGGCGACGGCTACCGAGGCCAGCAGGAGCAAGGCGAAGCAGAGATAGAAGCAGGTCATGGTGAGTCATGCCTTTCGTATGGCACGGCCGCTGTGGTCGGTGCTGAGGGGAAGGCGTGCTCCGGTTGGCAGCGCGCACTTATTGACTTCTTGGGCATTTTGTGTATACTTTACACTAATGCGGGATTCCGCAGGTGGACGGCCCGTAAGGGCCGGCGTAAAGAGACCCGGCGACGGGTCTTTTTATTTTGTGGGGAGCCAAACCAAACCGTAGCCCTTCACTCTCCCGGTTCTCTCGTTCCGGTTGAGTTTGCCCCATGCTTCTCGCGCTAGCTTCTTGCCGAAGACCTCCCCAGGATCGTCAATCCGCTCTCTCTGCAGGAGGAAGGCTTGCTTGACCGGATGGGCCAGCACGTCCGCTAATTGGAGTCCAGCGATGTTGGCATGTTTCGGTTGCATCTTTAGGTCCTTGCTGGTGAGGGCTCGCTGGTGCACCTCGCGCCGTACCATGAGCGTGCCGCTTTCGTACACCCTGCGGTAGGCTTCTTTGAGTTGCAAATCTTCGCTCCCTCCGCGCGATTCAGCCATCACGTCCCCCACCATATTCTTCCACGCTAGCCAGCCACAGTAGCGATCCAGCATGGCGGCCAGGCAGTAGTGGTACGGATGGAAGGGCATCACGTATCTATTCTGGTGGTCTTGCTTGTCAATGACGACGCAGACCATCCGGAATTGAGCCCGGCGGATCACCCCCAACAGGCCCCTATCGAAGGCCGCGCGTACGGCTTCGTCGCAGAGTACCCCAAAAGGCCCCCTCCGGTTGATGATGTCGGACCGATGTAGGGTTACTGGCTCGTCGGGACGGGGACCGAATATCCTCCGCTTGAACGTTTCCAAGTCGTCGGCAAAGTCCACGTATTGGTCATGGTGGCGAAACCAAACGCCCAGGAGCGCCAAGTACCGATGGGAGGGATCGTTCATGCGCTTGTAAGTGTGATCCCCAGACTCGTCTACGTATAGGCGGTAGCGGTGCGTCGGTGGGTAGGGTGTCATGTCGCTGGCGACTCCGTGCCCGGCGCCGGCCCCCGCGCCGTTCGTTCATGCTCCCCACCTCGCCTCGATCAGCAGGTGCTCCAAGATCCCTCGGTTCTCGGCAGGCTTCTCCACGCACTCCACGATCCGCGCATGGTCCAGGCCGTCTATGAACGCATTCATTCCCTTGAGGGCGTCCATGCAGTTGATTAGCGCCTGGCGCACCGGCATCCGCTCCGGGTTGATGTCAATCCCGAAGTAGCCGGTGTATCCGTGCGTCTTCAGCGCGTAGAGAGCGGCCTCCGCCTGCTCGATGCCCAGCACTCCGACGTTGAGGTCCTGGTCGTAGTTGCCCAGCGGCTGAGCGTTCCAGTGGGTATGCGCCAAGCGCCCCTCCTCACAGGCCAGGCTGAAGGAGTAGGCCAGGTCCTCGTAGCCCATCAGCACGTGGCCGACCTCGGGATTCAGGCAGAACAGCGCGTGTCCCTGGTCGAGGAGGGCCCGATTCTCAGGCGCCTGCAGGGCCGCTTCGACCCGATGCGCCGCCAGCAGGCCCTGCGCGGTGGTGCCGAAGAGGATGTTCCCGCGCGGCTCGTAGGGCTTGGGCTCCTCGGCGAGGCGCACGCCGGGCACGGCGTCCATCGCCTCCACCAGGCCGTCAAGGAAGCGCTGCCGAGCCGCGGCATGATTGTGCGCGAAAGTGTTCTCGTAGCCGTCTATCCCCGGCCAGACGATGGCGAAGTCAGTCTCCAGTTCGCGGTTGAGTTGCAGCGTGGTCTTTACCCGCTCGATGGCGAAGCGGCGGACCTGGGGATCCGGGTTGGAAAGCGAGCCCCACTCGAAGCGTGACTCGTAGAACAGATTGGGCACCAGCGTGACCAGGCGGATCCCAGTGTCCTGCTGATACTGTTTGAAGAGATCGAGGTTGTCTTCGTTGACCTCGTTGGGGTAGTGGGCCTCCAGGGCGGCCAGGCCGTGGGGCTGGAGTTTGGCCGCCTCCTCCAGGATCTGCTCCAGGGACATGGGGTCGCAGTAGCGGTCGTGGAAGCGCCCGCCGCCCGGGGCGAAGAACCAGACCCCGGCGGAGAACTTCATCTCCAGCGAGAAACTCTCCAGGTGCCGGACCAACTCGTCGCCGGTGCGAATTTTCCTCTGCCCACGCAAGTCTACTAGGGCCATGTTGCTCACCTGTCTGGGAAAGGTCTCGGGGCGGCTGGCTGCCGGTCCCGCACCAGCACGGTTCTATCCCTGCCCGGGAAAACCTCCCGGAAAAAGCGAATCTTTTCGCCGCAGTATGGAACCTTAGAGGAGGTCGGGGCGTTTATAGTAGCAGCGGGCCTAAGGGGAGGCCGGGCCCGCGACTTCCCGCAGCCGCCGTGGCCTTTGCGCCGAGCACTTTGTGCTGGTGCGAGAAGATCGGAACCTAGGGGGGTCTTTTGCGAACCAGGCGGCGAGGACCCTCAAGTCGGGGGAAGCAAGTGCCGATAGCCTCCGGATAGGGGGCCAAGGTCGCATATCTGGCAAAACTGAAGAGTCTGTGGCTCTCGGCTAGCAAGCGGGTGCGGGGCCGGGGAGGCGAGAGCCACACGGGAATACTCGCTGGCACAGGGTGAAGCCGCGAGGGACCACCTCCGGATGAAGGGCCGCGCTGGGAACCGCGGCCCTTCGTCTTTATGGGGGTAGGGGAAGTGGAACGTGGAAGGTGGCGCGTGGAGCGTTCGGAGGGACTAACGACCGCGGCCGGGAGGGGAGGAGTGAGCGGCGGTCGGGGCGAATTGTGCTGAGGTGTCGAGTTCGCGCAGGCCTCATGGGAGCAGCGTATGAGCCCAGCGGAGCCCTCCTCGCAGAGTCCCCGCGGCGTCCTTTTCTCCCGTCTCACTGGGCGGCAGGAGGTTTTCCTCATTCTGCTCGTCGCGGTGGTGGTGCGCCTGTGGGACTGCAACGCTCCCTACATTGACGGCCACTGGATTAAGCAGCTCCAGGTCGCGCCCATCGCCAAGAACTTCTACCGGCACGGGTACCGCCTGCTCTGGCCCCAGACCGACTATACCCCCGATCTGAGCCGCAACTACATCGAGATCGAGTTCCAGCTGGTCACCTTCCTGACCGCGCTGCTCTACCCGGTCTTCGGGATGCACGAGTGGGTCGGGCGGATGGTGACGGTTGCCTTCAGCCTGGGGACGATGTGGCTGCTCTGGCTCCTGCTGCGGCGGCACCTGGGCGAGCGCCCGGCCACCTGGGGCCTGCTCTTTTTCGCCTTCGCGCCCTCCAGTTGGTACTACTCCCGCGCCCTGATGAGCGAGCCAGCCATGCTGTTTTTCTCCGTGGCCACTGTCTATTGCTTCTCGCGGTGGCTTGATACCACAGGCTTGCAAGCCGGTGCGCGCGTGGGGCAGGCTTCCAGCCTGCCTTCCCCCTGTACCGCGGCGGCTGCGTCGCGCACCGTGTCCTGTTGTGTCGGCGGAGCGACAGGCTGGAAGGCCTGGCGGGCTGACACCGTCGTCTGGTTCCTGCTCACCGCCCTGTGCGGGGCGCTGGCCTTCCTGGTCAAACTGCCTACGGTGCTCCTGCTGATTCCTCTTGCATACCTCGCCTGGGTCCGATGGGGCGCCGGCTTCCTGCTGCGGCCCGCGCTCTGGCTGCTTCTGCTTCTCGCGCTGGGGCCGGCCCTGGCCTATTACTGGCACGGGAAGCACAATATTGGCGCGCACTACTTCACGGTGGGCGTGGGCCTCGCTGGAGGCATGTGGTTTTCGCTCAAGGATTTTCTGCGCCCGGGCAACTACTCCCTGATGCTCAATCGCCTGCTCAAGGACCACTTGACGGCTGTGGGGATGGTGCTGCTGGTGATTGGGTTGTGCCTGCC
>CALFVE010000078.1 GCA_937928475.1 uncultured bacterium
AGGCGAGGGTCGGTGGCGAAGCCGTCCACCACCTGACTCATCTGGAGTTGCTGGAACAGGTTGAGGATAGGAATCATGGAGGCGCCGGTGTAGTGGGCTGAGGCGCTACAGGCTCCGTCTTCGTTAGTGTAATCATGCAGCAGCCGGAAAGCCTCTTGCTGGACCTCCGGCACTCGCGCCTGGAAGAGCGGATGGCGACAGAGGAATAGGGTATAGGTGTAGCGAGTGCTCAGCCACATGGAGGCCATGTTGGCGGGGCCCCAGTTCATCCCGCAATTGGGCTGCATAGGCACGAAATCGTGGTCCCACAGCACCAGCGCGAACAGCGCCGCGCACTGCTTGAGTTGCTGCTTGAGGTCCGGAGGCGTGAGCTCAGAGGCCAGCAATTGATCAATCCACGTGAGATAGCCGGCCATGCCGCCGGCGGCCATGAAGTAGTGCCGGTCGTGGCGGTAGATGCCCTCGCCATTGACCATGATCTCCGCAAAGTCTTTCGTCCATTTGATTACGGCCTCGGCGGCTTTGCGGGCCTCCTCGACGCTGTTGTTCGCCCAGAAGGTGAGAATGTCACCGAGGTACGGGTCCTCGTTGTACAGAGCACTCCAGAGGGCACGGCCGCCCGCGGCCTTCTCCTGGCGAAGCGCCTCAGCGATCTTCTGCCAGACCCGCGCCGGCGCGTAGAGCGCGCCGTAGCCCTGGGGCGGGTCCGGATAGGTCCCAGGCAGGCGCGCGAACTTGGTCAGGTTCATCCCGCTGTGCAGGTTCATCTGGCGGTTGATGCCCTGGACCTGGTCGGGAGGCTTGAGGTCTTCGCTTTTCTTGCCCAGGAAGAGGCCCCAGCCAAAGCGCATATGCGTAGTGTAGTACTGCGTGGGCATCAGCCGCTGGAAGCGTACTTGGAGCGAAGCGATCTTGAGGCCGTTTTCGGTGCGCGTCCCGATGCTTACTCCTGACAGGCCCGGATTGATGAGGCGCGAGGCCGGCCCCGCGAAGATGCCGAAGAGGTTGTCGCTGCCCTGGGGTCGTGAGTCGTACAGTTGCCAGTAGTAGCCGGTGTTGACAGCCCAGGGATCCCAGTGAGACATGAACGGGTAGGTGGTACGCGACCAAGGGTCTTTTTGGTCGGTCGCGTAGTTGAGGTCCACCAAGGCGTCGTGGCGCACATTCGCGTACTGGTAGACGCTGCCGTCGGGCTCGTGTCCCCATTCCGGGGAGGTCGCGTGATGCCCGCGGTACTGCGCCCGGTCCGGGTTGAGTCCCTCGGTGATGTCCACCGACCAGGAGACCTCTACCTCGCATTCCTCCTCGAAGAGGATGGAGGGCTGCCCGGCCTGCACCTCGATGGTGCAGGTATAGGGGCCCTCACCGGCGGGAATGTCGGGAAGTTCCGGCCGGGCCGAGTGCAGTAGGGCGCGATCGTAAAGGTAAGAAATCCGCACGCGCACTACCAGCGGTCCTCTCTCCAGAAACTCCACCTGCATCTGCTTGGCAGGGCGGGACATGAGATTCGGCCCCAGCGCCGACCAGGTCCCGTCGCGGTAGCGCAGGCCCTGAATGGGGCACGGGGTTTGCGCCAGGTCGGCGGGCACCGTCGGCACCCGGATGCCCACCAGGGAGTTGGTGATTTCCCACCAGTCGCGCTGCTTGCTGACCCTGACCTCGGACGGCAAGGAGGGCGGCTTTCCGGACGCGAGCGTCCAGGAGCGCGTGCCTCCCGCGGGAAGATCGGTGCGCACGGCCAGGTGACCGCTGCTCATGGTCTGAAAAGGCGCCGGCTTGCCCGCCGCGTCGAGGAGGTTCACCTGGGCCCCCGGCTTCACTGGGGCGGGCAGGTCGAAGTAGACGATCTGGTCGGGGTGCGAGACGCCAAAGCGCTCTTCGACAGCAAACTGTGCCAGCGGCTGGGCGGACAGGGCGAGACTGCCCGATACCAGCAGCATCACGCCGCTGGCGAAGAGTACGTATCGAGTGAAGCAGCTAGCCATCGTGAGCCTCCTGCCATAGACGTGCTAGATTCTCTGTTACGTATGACCCTTCGGCAAGGAACGCGGCATCTGGTGCCCGCCCCTTCCCGGTCGCATGGGTTAGCGTCCCTCGGGGGGCCCCTGAAGGCCAGGCGCAGCCCGGCCTGAAACCGGCCCCTACGAGTCATCTCCCGCCAGCCTTTGGGCCTTTCATTCGTGCTCTCTGCCGGCCGGTCTCCCCTCCCGCGACTGGGTCGCGGGAGCACGCTATACAAGTACGTGGGGCGACCAGGCCGGCCCGGCGAGCGTCCACCGGTCGGCAGACACCTAGCCTTGGGTGCCTTCGCCGCGCACGGGCTTATTCCTGCTTGCCGACCTCCGCGGCCCGTCCGAGGCGAGGACCGGGGAGGCCAGCGGCGGAGAAGGAACTTGCGCGGGGCGAGCGAAGTAGCCTCTTGCAGCGCACGCAGGCGCCGGGGTGGCGGCCAAGCGCAGCCGCCTCAGGCACAAGGAGGCACAGGGAAATGCCCAAAGCAACTCAACTGACGGTCTGCTTGGAGAACAAGCCGGGACAGGCAGCCAAGATGGCCGCAGCGCTGGCCCGGGCCAAGGTCAACGTGCTGGCTATCTCGGTGGTGGACAGCAGCGACCTGGGCCTGGTGCGGCTGGTCGCCGAGAACACCGCCAAGGCGGCCGAAGCCTTGACCAAGGCCGGGATGAAGCCCACCCGGCAGACAGTGATCACGGTGACTGCGCCCAACCAGCCCGGCGCGATGGCGGAAGTGACCGGACAACTGGCCGCCCGGGGCGTGAACATCAAGTACGCCTACGGGAGCGTAGCCAAGGGCGCCGCGGAGGGGATGTTCGTGGTAGCAGTAGACGACCTGGACACGGCCCTGGCGGCGTTGTAACGCAGCGCTTCGCCACTGCGCGACCCGGTCTCGACAAAGCGGCCCGCCGGCGGCGTTTGTTGCGCTCGCGGCGGCTGAAGGGGTCCCCCGCGGCGAATGGTGCCCCGGCATTCGGGAGCAGCCCCGGAGGGTGTCAGCCTGCGCTGCTCTCGAAATGCCCTGTCAAGACAATTTCGCTGTCGGTCACCTCGACGCCGTCTACCACCAGCCCCGGGATCTTTCTCTGCTCCTGGGCGAGCATCTGCCGGGCGCGCGCCGCGAGGGTGTCGCTTACCTCTCGCGGCAGGGGGAGCGGCCCCAGGCTGGCCTGCCGAATGCGGATGGACACTGCGCCGGCCTCGACGAATGGCTCCACTACCACTCGCGCCGGCAGACGGACGGGCCCGCGGTCAAGGTTCCCGGTGACCACTAGGACCCCGGGGCGGCAGTCCACCGCTATGTCGGTGACCTGGCCCCCGGCGGCCGCCCGCAATTGCGAGGTCAGTTCGGCCTCGGTGAGGGCCAGCCGCGAAGCACCCGGCGCCGCCGGCCGCGCTGATTCCGGGCGGCGGACAACAGTTCGGTCCGATGAAACAGGTCTTGGCGCTAGTTCACAAGACAGGCGCAGCAGGGCCGCAGAGACCCCGATAATCACAATGACCGCCACCGTCAGCAGGAAGACGCGCAGGGCCCGCCCAAGGCGAGGAAGAGGAGGAGAGGGTAATCGTGGCATGGCGGCGACGGTATTCGCCATTCGGGGGTCGGATGCCTGCCAACCGAGGCGAGGAGGAAGCAATGCACCCGGCCAGAGCGCAGCTGGCGGAGGGACTGCTCACCACGGCGCGAGTGCTACAAGAGCCTAGGCCTTTCGCTTGACAACCCGACGCACTTGCGCTATATTGATGCTGTCTTGGTTATACGTATAACAAACGCGAAGGCATCTAGATGTCC
>CALFVE010000079.1 GCA_937928475.1 uncultured bacterium
GGTCTTCCGCCACTGGGTAGCCGGCCTGCTCCAGGAGGCCGAGCATGACTTCAGCGTCCACCTGATTTTTGGGACAGCCGAGGGAGACCAGGGCCACGGCGGGCTTAGGCATGGTGGAAGGAAGTATAGAGTGGCAAGTAGCGGGTGGCAAGGGGCGGGCGCGCACCTCCACCCTGCGGATAAGCGCTCTACTTCCCGAGGGCAGGCAGTGCCTCTGCTTAGGCTCAAGCGGCGCTCTGCCTGGGAATATTTTCATCAGTTTTTTACATATTAACTCTTGACAATGGCCGGCAATATTGTTTATAATCACCGTGGCCCTCGCAGCCTGGGGGGAGTGAGCCACGGGCCGCTGGGTGGCGGTACCGCGACCGTAGCAGCCAAAGAGAAGCACTAACAGCCACCGTCTCCATCGCAGTCACGCATGAGCCGTTACGTGCAGCATCCTGCCGCTGTCCGGCAGGTAGTGACAGATGCTCACGAAGAGGGGTGACGGGCATGGGCCAAGCAGTTACCGCCTACCTTGCGCTGTATCTCAGTGCGCTCCTGGGGATGATGGCCTTGATGGTCGGGCTGTTGGTGTGGCGGGACTGGCGCGGAGCACGCTGGGCCCCACTCCAAGGAGCGCTTCCCTCCTCAGAACCGCTGCCCACTCTGGTCGTATCCCCTCCTTCTCCTGCGACTCCTGCTGCCGACGGCGTGGCGCCGGGGGACACACACGGCCGGCGCAAGAACCTGAGCGTCTGGGCCGTTGTTGCCGCTTCGCTCCTGGTGCTGCTGGTGGGGTTCGGGGCAGTAGTGGCCAGGGCCCAAACCATGAGCCCTGAGTGGACGACCGCTCGCCTCATTGGCACTATCCACCGCCAGTCGGTTCCCGATCCGGCGCTGGTGGCCGAACTGGCCCTGCGTCGCCAGCGGCAGGGGCGGCTCCAGGAGGCCGCGGATACCTGGGGGATCCTGGTTAATCAACGAACCCTGAGCAGTTGGTCGAGCCCGCCCCGGCCGGTCGGGGATTGGGGCGAGGTCGCTCATTTCCAACTGCGCCGCTTGCAGCGCGCCCAGAACCTGCGCCGCCGCCCTCCCGACGCGGTTTCGCTCCGGCCGCAGATCAAGGCCGCCCTGCTCACCGCTCGTCCTGCGCTACGTCAAGTCCTAGCGCAGCGGGGCGGTGGCCGCCTGCTGGTCGTGCAGGCGATAGACCTGGACGGGGACGTATTCCCCGAGGTCTTTGGCTTTGCCCGCCCCAACCGCTCGGTTTACTGGGCGCTGCTGGTGCTCAAGTGGGACTCTGGAGCCAAGCAGTGGCGGTTGCAGTGGAACGCCCTGAGCCCGTACTACTGCTTCCGGACGGAGCCGGGCCTGCAAGGGATGGGGGAAATCGTGGTATCGGCGGTGGACGGCGGGCCAGAGACCGGGCGCATCCTCTCCAACGGCGAACGGGTGATCTGGCTCACGCGGGTCATGCCGGAGCCGCTCAATCCGCCCGCCTAGAACCGATGCCAGGCGGCCGAACTTGAGCAGGGCAGCGATTCACGGTTGCCGCGGGCCTACACGGGGAGTTGCGGGGCGGTAGTCAGTTGCCGCAGACCGGATTCCTCCACCACGAACAGGTCCTCAAGGCGAATCCCACCCCAGCCCTCGAAGTAGACCCCCGGCTCGATGGTGACCACGTGGCCGACCTCCAGCACCGCCGGGCTGGTGCGGTTCACAGAGGGCGCTTCGTGCACCTCCAGGCCCACCCCATGCCCTAGGCTGTGCGAGAACTGCTCCCCCATGCCCGCCGCGGTCAGGACGGCACGCGCCGCTTGATCCAACTCCGCGAGCGGCTTACCGACGTGGGCGGCGGCGATCGCGGCCCGCTGCGCCTCGCGCACCGCGCGGTAGCGCTCGGCGAATTCCGGCGGCGGCTCCCCCAGCGCGAGGGTGCGGGTGATATCGGAGCAGTATCCCTCTACCTTGGCCCCCACGTCCACGACGACGATGTCCCCCTCCTGCAACACCCGGTCGGTGAGGGTAGCGTGGGGGAGGGCAGAATGGGGTCCGGAGGCCATAATGGGGGTAAAGCCGACGTCTTCGGCGCCTGCCTCCAGGATAGCCTCGGTGAAGTCCCAGGCCAGGCGTTTCTCGCTGCGTCCAGGCGTAAGGGAGGGCAGGAAGTCCGCAAGCACGCTATCCACAATCGCCGCCGCTTGCGCGATCAGGGCGACCTCCTCGGGCTCCTTATGCTGCCGCAGGGCGCTCACCAGATTGGGCACCGGGACCAGGGTCCTCTCCCCCAGCCCTTCGCTGAGCGTCTGGTGCTGGCTGAAGGCGAGGCTCTCCGGCTCAAAGGCCAAGCGAGGCAGGCCGGTGGCCAGCGCGGCCGTGAGCAGGGTGGAGAGGTGGCTGTTCTCGGCGCAGTTTACCTCGCAGTCCGGCGCCTGCTCGCGAGCCTCGACCTCATAGCGGCGGTCCGTGCACAGCACCGGCGTCTCGGCGAGAAGCAGGAAGCCCTCCCCGGTGAAGCCGGTCAGGTAGCGCACGTGGAGGTGGTTGGTGACGAGCAGCCCCGCAAGGTTCTGCTCGGCCAGTTGAGTCAGCACGCGCTTTCGGCGCCGGGCGTAGTCCATCAGGTATCTACCAACTTGGCCAGTGTCGGCGCCAGGCGGAGCGCCGCCAGATAGCCGTGCACGCCGAAGCCGGTGATGACCCCAGCGCAGACTGGGGCGGTCAGGGAGCTGTGCCGGAACTGTTCGCGAGCGAAGATGTTGCTCAGGTGCACCTCGATGGCGGGGAGTCGCACCGCTGCCAGGGCATCCCGGATGGCCACCGAGGTGTGCGTGAAGCCCGCCGGGTTGATGATGATAACCTCGGCCCTTTCCACAGCAGAGTGGATCGCCTCGATGATCTCACCCTCGTGGTTCGTCTGCAAGATGCGGACCTCCAGGCCGAGAGCGGCGGCCTCCTGGCGGATCATGGCATTGATCTCCTCCAGGGTACGGCTGCCGTATACCTTGGGTTCGCGGACGCCCAGCAGATTGAGGTTGGGCCCGTGAATGACTAGGACGTTCATGTCTTTCCTCTCCACACCGGCGAGGTTAGTGAGAAGCGAGAATTCGCGCCCGGAGGGGTGAGCACCTTCCTGAGCATGGGGGGCAACTTGGCCCTGGGCTAGGTGTCCGGCGCGCTATCGCCTTCAGGGAGGGCCACCTTCGCCTTTGCCGCCTGCTCCAGGCGCTCGGCCAGCGCCGCGTCCTCGGGGCCGCCCCAGGCCCGCAAGCGCAACGCGGTCTGCTCAGCCATCAGCGCGAACTGCCGCCGCTCGCCCGGAGACAGCAGAGAGGTGGACTGAAGCAGAGCGGCTTCCCAGGGCGGAAGGGTGAGCACCTGCTCGAGGAGTGGCGCCATCTTGCGCCGATAGTCCAGAGCCGAGCGGCCGTCCTTGGCCTGCTCCGCTCGGCGGGCCAGGTAGTCCCAGGCGTACAGGTAGGTGGGGTCCGGCAGCTCCAGGGCCGCGTACTTCCGCACGGGCGTGTCATACAGGTCGGCCAGCCGTTGCCAGGAGGCAGTGGCCAGAGCCAGGTCCCCAGCCTGCTCGGCGAGCCGGGCCTGCGCCGCCCAACCGAGCACGTAGTTCGGGTTGTGAGCCAGCGCCCGGGCAATGGGCTCCAGGCCGGCGTGAGGATCGCGCATTTCTCCGTACAGCAGGGCCAGCCGCCGCCAATTGGGGGCGTCGCCGGGCCGCAGGCGCGCCGCCTCACGGCGGTCGGCGATTGCCGCCTCTAGGCCCGCCGGGTAGCGTCGCTGGGCCAGGGCCTCCGCCTCCCGCGCGGTGGCGCGCAGTTCCCAGTTGTCGGCGTCCAACGGGTCCCGGCGAACGGCCTGTTCGGCCCGCCAGACCGCCGCTGCGGGCCTGCCGACTGCGAGTTCCTGCCGTGCAATCGCGGCCGCGTATTGCGCGGGCAGATAGAATGCGGCCAGGACGCCGCCAATCGCCGCCAGGCCAGCGACCACCGCCATACGCAGACCGCGCAACGTCCGCGAGGGAGGCGCCACACCCGGCGGCGGCTCGTCCTGCGCAACGCTGGCTCCGATCAGCAGGAGCAGGGAGGCGGTTACCGCCACCGAGTACCAAGAATAATCAACAAAGTTGTGCACGAGAAAGCCGGCCAGAGCCGAGAGCGCGGCGGCGGGCAGCAGGCGATCACCCGCGGTGGGACTGGCTCGCAGCCGCCGGTGCAGCCGCTGCAGGAGGAGCGCCCACAAGGCGAGAAAAGCCGCCAGCGCGGGCAGGCCGCCCTCGGTGGCGACCTGAAGGTAGCTCTGGTGACCCAGGCGCGTGAAGCCGGCTCGGGCATAGGGGGGATAGGCCCACTCGAAACTCCCCGGTCCGAAACCCCGCAGCGGCCGGTCGGCGATCATGTCCACCATGCCTCGCCAGGTATAATAGCGGAAGGCGGTGGAGTTAGATTGCGTAGTGAAGGCGGCCACCAGCCGCGCGCGCAGCGGGGGAAAAGCGAGGCTGAGGGCCATCCCGGCGGCGACCAGCGCGAGGGTCCATCGGCGCAGCCGGCGGCCCAGCGGGCTGCCGGCGGGGGCGACCGTCCAGCCGAAGACGAGGGCGGCCGCCAGGGTACCGAGCGCTCCGCCCTTGGAGCCAGTCAGGGGCAAAGCCGCGAGCATGAGCACCACCGCAGCGGCGCTCAAGGGCCGGCTCAGGAGGCTGTCTCCCTGTTGCCGCCGCCAGTAGCGCATGAGCAAGACCACGCCGGGGGGAAGAGCGACCAGCAGGTATCCTGCCACCAGATTAGGGTTAAAGAAGGTGGCAAAGATCCGCCAGGAGAGGTGGCCGCTGGAGCGCACCGTGAGCAGATACTCGCGCAGTCCGAGCACCCCGATCAGCGCGCCCGCGGCGACCAACGCGACCACCAACGCCTGCCGCCAGCGCTCCTCTCGGAAGAGGCTGCGCGCGAGCCAGAAACTCAGGGCGTAGATCAGCAGTTGGAGAACAGCCAGGAGCGCGGCATGTAGGTACACCGCCCCGGGAACGGCCAGGGCCATCAGCCCCAGCAAGGCGATCCAGGCCCAATCCTCCGGCGCCAGGCGGCAGCAGCGGGCCATGCCCCAGCGTCCGACCAGCACCGCGAGGGCAATGGCGACCGTGGCCAAGCCCACGAGACCCGTCTGCCAGTCGGCCAGTTTGCCGCCCACCAGCGGGAACGCCACGGCCAAGGCGAGCAGTGCCACTTGGGCGAAGCGCACCGGCAGCGGTGGCAGCGCCTGAGCGGAGCCTGGCTGCGACGGAGAAGGCCGCTTGCGCTTCTTTGCAGCGCTCATTGGGAGGTTTTTCACCGGTTTCGCCGCGAAAACCTGCTGAGCCGCGCAGGAAGCATGCGCGGCCCTGGGGAACTGTCTGGCATAACCTTCGCGCGCCTGCAGGAGGGTGAACGCAGTGCAGATCAGTCTCTATACGCTGGTAACCCGGGACTTCTCGCTCGAGCAGAGCCTGGAGATGGCGGTCAAGGCCGGCTTTCCTGCCGTTGACCTGCGCCAGGGCCGCACGCCGGAAGACACAGTACACCTCAGCCAGGCGGTCACCGATGCCGAGGCGGAGCAGGTGCGCCGCCGGGTCGAGGCGGCGGGGCTGCATGTTTCCGGCCTGACCACCTACTACTGCCTGGGTAAGACCGACCGGGAGGAGGCGGCGGTAGAACTGGCCGGCCTGCGCCGGGGCCTGGCGCTGGCCCAGATTCTGGGCGCGCGCTTTGTGCGCTGCTCCGGGCCTCGGCAGGACTTCGGCGCCCCTTATGAGGCGGCCCGCGGCGCCCTACGGGCGCAGGTCGCGGAGATCGCCGGGGAGGCTGCCCAGGCCGGAGTGACGGTTACCGTCGAGCAGCACGGCGGGACGCTGTTTGCCTCCGCTGGGCAGATCCTGGACATGCTGCGCGGGGTGGGCAACGACTATGTCGGCATCGTCTACGATCCCGGCAACTGCCTGAGTGAGGGCTACGAGAACCCCAAGGTGCAGGTGGACATGCTTCGCATGCTGATTAAGGCGGTGCATGTGAAAAACGGGAGGCCCAAGTCCGCCGAGGGCCCCTCGGAGTACCTTCCCTGCGACCAGGTGCGCTTGGACCAGGGACTGCTCTCCTGGCCGGCCATCGTCGGCTATCTGCGAGAGATCGGCTACGAGGGCTACCTGACGCTGGAGGACTTCTGCCCGACTTTCGGGAGCGTGCAGGAGAAACTGGACTGGGACGCCGCCTACCTGCGCGGTCTCTTGGCGGGGTAGGGCTTGAGGTCTGAGACCATGGCAAAGGCCAAGCCGGGCGAAGTCCTGGCCGCCGTAATCGAATTGACCACGGCCGCGGGGGAGGTCGCCCGACGCTGGTTTGGGCAGGCCACCGGCGAACGCAAGCCGGATGGCACTCTCGCTAGCGAAGCGGACCTGGCCGCTGAGGAGTTCCTCCGGGAAGGTCTGACTCGGCTGTTCCCCGGGGACGAGATCTGCTCGGAGGAGTCACCGGAATCCCGGCCGGTAGGAAGCGGCCGGGTTTGGAGCCTGGACCCCCTGGACGGCACGCACAACTTCATCGCCGGGTTGGGGCTCTGGGCAGTGTCGGTGGGGCTGATCGAGCGGGGCCGGCCAGCGCTGGGGGTCATTCATTCTCCCCCGCTGGGGCTGACCGTGGCCGCCGCCCGGGGCGAAGGCGCCTGGCGCAACGGCGAGCGCCTAGCGGCGCCCTCGGCGGCACCGATCGAGCGCAACCACCTGGTCGGCGTGAACAGCGAGATGCCGCTGGACTTCACCACGCTGCCGGGGAAGACCCGGAACCTGGGGAGCGCGGCGCTCCACGCCTGCTGGGTCGCCACCGGTG
>CALFVE010000080.1 GCA_937928475.1 uncultured bacterium
ACGATAAGGCGCTGCTCTCCTGGGTCTGTTTTCGAGGCTGGGCGGAAGCGCTGGAGTTCGAGCCGCACGAGGGCCAGCAGGTAGTCGCCCATGGCTCTATCTCCGTGTACGAGCCGCAGGGCAAGTACCAACTGCTGGTCACTTTCATGGTACCTGACGGCCTGGGGGAGCTGCACCAGCGCTTTGAGGCCCTGAAGGCGCGCCTGCAGGCGGAAGGGCTGTTCGCGCCCGAGCGCAAACGCCGCCTGCCCCGCTTCCCCCGGACGATTGCTATCTGCACCTCGCCCACGGGGGCGGCGATTCGCGACTTGCTCAATATCCTCACGCGGCGCTATCCTCTGGCGCGCATTGTGGTGGTCCCCACCATCGTGCAGGGCGAGGCGGCCCCGGCGAGCATCGTGAACTCCCTACAACGGGCGGCGGGAACCGGCGCCGACGTCATCATCGCCGGGCGTGGAGGTGGGTCTCTCGAAGACCTGTGGGCCTTTAATGAAGAGGTTGTAGCGCGAGCCATCTTCGCCAGCCCGGTGCCGGTGGTGAGTGCGGTAGGCCATGAGACGGACGTGACGATCTCCGACCTGGTGGCGGATCTGCGCGCCCCCACGCCCTCGGCAGCGGCGGAACTGGTGGTCCCCGACCGCCTGGAACTTCAGGCGCACCTGCGCTCACTGGGCAACCGGGCCCGTTCGGCCCTGCGGAGCCTGGCCCGCCAGCGGCAGGTGCGGCTGGCCCGCTTGGAGCAGAACCCGGTGTTGGCGCGGCCGGCTACGCTGCTGGCGCCCTGGTGGCAGCGGGTTGATGAGGCCACCGAGCGGGCGGCAGAGGCGCTGAAGCGCCGGCTGGAGACCCACGGACACTCGCTGAAGCGTCTGGCTGCCAGCCTGCGGGCGCTCGACCCGCGGCAGGTGTTGGAGCGCGGCTATGCTCTGGTGCACCGGGACCGCGACCGGGCACTGGTCAACAGAGTGGCGCTGGCTCCACCCGGCGAGGCGCTCACCATCACCGTGCGGGATGGCGACATCCCCGCCCGCGTCCCCGGCGACACGGCGCAAGAGAGCCTGTTTTGAGGACTGAGGGGCGAGGAGCGATGGACTGATGAAAGGAAGGCGGGCCTCCGACAGAGGAGAAAACACCGGACGGAGGGGTGCAGGAACATGCGTATGACGAAGCGAGCCGCTATCGCGCTGTTGTCGCTGGTTCTGGCCGTCGTTCCGCTGAGCGCGCAGGAGCCAGGAGCTGGCGCAGCCGAGGACTCCCCTGAGGTAGCCGCGGCCAAGGCGGCTCTCGGCAAGTTCTGGGAGGCGGTAGGGAAGGGGCAGCCGGCCTTGCTGAAAGAGCGCCTGGCGGAGAAGTTCCTTGTCGTTGAGGCGGCAGAAGGAGAATCGCCGCACCCCTCCTTTGAGGACCGAGCGGAGATCCTGAAGGAACTCGAGGAAGCAGCAGGCGAGCCTACAGACTTTGCAGATGTTAGCCCCATCCAAGTCACGGGCCAGCAAGGCCCCGGAGACCTCGTCATGGTGACCTTCCGCCTGGAACTGACCGCGGCCGACGACGAAGAACAGGTAGCGCCAGGGCCGTATTGGGCACTCATAGGGAAGCTCGAGGGCCAGTGGCGCATCATGGCCTTCACGATCCCGATGTGAGCGGCGGCGGGCCGCTGGCAGACTGGTCGAGGAAGAGGCGAGAGCATGTCCGAGAACCAAGGCCAACTCTCTTTCGAGGACGCCCTGACCCAACTGGAGGAGATCGTCGCCGAACTGGAGGGCGGCGGCCTGCCCCTGGAGCAGGCCCTGGAGAAATTCGAGCAGGCCACGCGTCTAAAGAAGCAATGCGAGGAGCAACTCGCCCAGGCGGAGGCGAGAATTGAGGAGCTGACGGAAGAGTCAGACGAAGAGGAGCCTTCGGTTTCGTAGCAGAGGCGCCTGGCGCTATGCCGGAAGGGTGACCCCCCGAGGCCCGTGAGGCGGTCATTGTCCACAGCCTGTGCCCAACTATCTCTCCACAATCAACTCTCCCGCCGACCTGAAAAGGCTTTCCCTTGAGCAGCTCAATGCTCTCGCTCGGGAGATCCGGGAGCGGATTATTGAGGTGACCTCCACCGCGGGCGGGCACCTGGCCTCCAACCTCGGCGTGGTGGAACTCACCATCGCCCTGCACCGCGTCTTTGATTCGCCCCGGGACAAGATCATCTGGGATGTGGGGCACCAGTCCTACGCTCACAAACTGCTCACCGGGCGCCGCGAGCAGTTCGGAACGATTCGTCAGGCCGGGGGGCTGTCCGGCTTTACCCGCCGCGAGGAGAGCGAGCACGATTTTTTTGGCGCCGGGCACGGGTCCACCTCCATCTCGGCGGCGCTGGGCTTTGCCACCGCGCGCGATCTGCGCGGCGGCAAGGAGCACGTGGTGGCGGTTATCGGCGATGGGGCGCTCACCGGTGGCCTGGCCCTAGCCGCCCTCAACCAGGCGGGCCATGCCGGGCGCGACCTGATGGTGGTGCTCAACGACAACGAGATGAGCATTGCCCGCAACGTGGGGGCGCTCTCGGCCTACCTCAGTTCTTTGCGGAGCGCAGTGGAGCCGCATGTGCGGCGGGCGCGTGCGGAGACGGCGCGCCTGCTTTCCCGCTGGCCGCTGGGGGACAGTGTCCTGGAGGCCCTGGACCGGTTCAAGGACGGCCTCAAGCACCTGGTGGTGCCGGGGATGCTGTTCGAGGAACTCGGCTTCACCTATCTGGGGCCGATTGATGGGCACAACCTGGGCCAGTTGATCGAGATTCTGGAGAGCGCCAAGCGGCTCCCCGGACCGTTGCTGGTGCATGTGGTAACTCAGAAGGGCCGTGGCTACCGGCCGGCGGAGCGCGACCCTCGGCGTTTTCACGGCACGACGCCCTTTTCCGTGGACAACGGGGAGACCGAAGTCTCGCCGACGGCGACCTTTGGGCAGGTCCTCGGCCAGACGCTGATCGAGATGGCCGAGCACGACCCCCGGGTGGTGGCGGTCTCGGCGGCGATGCTCGATGGCACCGGCCTGGCGGAGTTCAAGCGCCGCTTTCCCGACCGCTGCTTTGATGCGGGCATGGCCGAGGAACACGCGGTCTGTTACGCCGCTGGCCTGGCGGCGGCAGGATTGCGGCCGGTGGTGGCAATTTACTCCACCTTCATGCAGCGGGCCTATGACCAGATCGTGCATGATGTGGCGCTGCAGGGCCTGCCGGTGGTGCTCTGCCTCGACCGGGCGGGCCTGGTAGGCGATGATGGTCCCACCCACCACGGGGCCTTTGATCTCAGTTACCTGCGGCATATTCCCCACCTAACCGTCATGGCCCCTGCCAGCGCGGGAGAACTGCGACGGATGCTGGGGACAGCGCTGTCGCTACCCGGGCCGGCGGCAATCCGCTACCCGCGTGGGCCGGCGCCGGAGGAGGCGCTTTCGGAGGGGCCGGCTGAGTGTAGCGAAACCAACCCGCCTGCGGTGGGGCAGGCCCGTGTCCTACGCGAGGGCACAGACTGCGCGCTGCTAGCGGTGGGGCCGCTAGTGTGGGCAGCGAAGGAGGCTGCCGCACGCCTGGCGGAGAATGATATCCAGTGCGCGGTGGTGGATGCGCGCTTCATTAAGCCGCTGGACGAGGCGCTGCTGGAGCGGCTGGCTCGAGAAGTCGGACGGCTGGTGACAATTGAGGAGAACGCCCTCGCTGGAGGCTTCGGGGCGGCCGTGGCGGAGTTCCTGGAGGACCGGGGGCTGAGCGACTGCCGCCTGGCGCGATTGGGGTTGCCGGATCGGTTCGTGGAGCACGGCGAGCGTGCGGACCTGCTCGCTGGCCTCGGACTAGACGCCTCGGGGATCACAGCGGCGGTTCGACAGCTGCTCTTCCCCGCAGCGGGGCACTAGCGAGAGTCGGGGTTTCGCTTGGGCTGCCTGCTGGCGAGAGCGCCACGCGCCTGGACAAGATGCTGACACGACCGCAGCAATTCAGGCCGCTGATGCTGGTCGCGGGGCTGCTGCTGGTGGGCCTCGTCGGCGCGGCCGACTACTTCACGGGCGAGGAGCTGGACGTTGCTGTCTTTTATCTGCTGCCCATTCTCCTGGTCACCTGGCGGGTGGGCCAGGGCGCAGGCTACCTGTTCTGCTTGCTCAGCGCCGCCGACGGGCTAGTCTACGACTTGCTTCGTCCGCACCTCTCTCACCCGGCCATTCCGTATTGGAATGCGGCGGTGCGGTTTTCGGTCTTTGTGGTGGCGGCTTACGGCTTCGGCGCCTTGCATGCTGCCTACACCCGGCTGCGCGCCGCTGAGGCCATGCGCGATGATCTCACCAACATGCTGGTTCACGACTTGAAGAACCCGGTAGTGAGCGTTTCCATGGCGCTGGACCTTCTCCGCCGGCAGCAACAGGCCGGTGGGGCGGCGCTGACGGAAGGACGAGTTGCTGAACTGCTGCGCGTGGCGGCCGAGAGCAACGACCGGCTGCGTCGGCTGGTGGAGGACATCCTAGACGTGGCCAAGGCTGAGAATGACTGCATGCTGCTTAATCGAGCAGAGACCGATCTGGCGCAGGTGGTGCGCGCCGCGGTAGAAGAAGTCCGGCCTCGCGCGCAGCGCGCGGAGTTGACCTTGGAAGGCAAGTACCCCGAGGCGCCCTTGCTCTGTCTGTTGGACGCGGAGAAGATCCGGCGGGTAGTGGATAACCTGTTAGACAACGGTCTCAAGCACAGTCCGCCCGGCGGGCGGATCGAGGTGGCTGTGGCGCAGCAGGGGGCCGAGGCCCGAGTGACGGTGCGGGACGAAGGCCAGGGCATTCCGGAGCACCTGCACGGGCATATCTTCGAGAAGTACAGACAGGCCGAAGCCACGGGCGCCGGCCAGCGGGCCTCGGTAGGCCTGGGGCTGGCCTTCGCCAAGCTGGCGGTTGAATCACATGGGGGGCGCATCTGGGTGGAGAGCCGGGCCGGCAGTACCACTACCTTCGTCTTCACCCTCCCGCTGGCGAACCGCCCGGTGCCGGACATTGTTGAATAGGATGGATAGGCTGCAGGACAGTGGGGTGACAACGTTCACGGATGATAGACGGCGGCGGCCGGCGTCCCCCTCAGTACTGCGACAACACCCACTGGAGGCGAGAGACGTGCACAGAACCCTTCTCGTGCTTGGCGTGGTCGTGGTAGCGGCCGCCCTATGGGCCGGGGCGCCTCAGGCTCAGGTTACGCCGAGCCCCTTCGAGCAGGGCCTGGCCCTGTACGAGAAAGGCGACCTGGCCGGGGCGCTGGAGCAGTTCCAGGCGGCCCTGAAGGCGCAGCCGAAAGAGCCGGTCATCCTGGCCTGGTGCGGTACGGTGGCGCTGGCGCTGAACCGCATCCCGGAGGCCATCCGCTACCTGGAAGCGGCGATCAAAGAAGACCCCAAGTCCAAGGTATACCACAACAACCTGGGCAATGCCTACGCCGCCGCCGGGCAGAGGGACAAAGCGGAGGCTGCCTATCGGGCGGCGCTGGCGCTTGATCCCAAGTACTTCGACGCGCACTTCAACCTCGCCAACCTCAAGGCCGCGCAGGGCGACTATGTGGTGGCTTTTAATGAATACACCCGGGCGGCGGAGGTCAACCCCGACGACCCCGATGTACACCTCAACTTCGGCTATGCGCTCCACAAGGCGGGGATTATTGACAAGGCTATCCGGGAGTACAAGATCGCCGCGAAGTTGCAGCCGGAGCGAGTGGACACGCAATTGAGTCTCGCCGCACTGCTGCTGGAAAACAAACAGGACGCCGAGGCGGCGGAGGTCTACCGCCGGGTGCTGGAGGTGACCGCCAACGATCCCCAGGCGCTCTTGGGGCTGGGTACCGCCTTGTACAACCTGGGCCGCTACGAAGAGGCGCAGACGGCTTTGGAGCAGGCGGCGGCGGCCCTGCCGACGAGTTTCGAGGCGCAGTACAACCTGGCCCTGGTTTACACGGCGCAGAAGAACTATCCAGCGGCTGAGGAGGCCTACGGTAGAGCCTTGGCGCTGCGACCGGGAAATGCCAACTGTCTGAACAACCTGGGCACGCTGCAGTTCGAGCAAGGCAACTACCAGGCAGCCATCGAAACCTTCCGCAAGGCGATCGCGGCCAACCCGCAGATGGAGTTGCCCTACCTCAACTTGGCACGGACGCTGAGCCGCGCCGGCGAGAAGGACCGGGCGCTGCAACAATGGATAACGGCGGCCGCCCAGTTCCCCAAGAGTGAGGCGGCGCACATGGGGCTGGCCGACGCCTACTACGACGCCGGCGATCGGGACCATGCCCTCCAGGAGTACTTGAAGGTGGTGGCGATCAACCCGCGCAACGCGGCTGCGCAGAACAACGTGGGCCTGATTTTCCTCGACCGCGACAAGCCGGCGGAGGCCCAGAAGTATTTCGAGGCGGCCATCGCGGCCAACCCCAACTTCGCGCCGGCGCTGAACAATCTGGGTGTCATCTACCAGTTGCGGGGTCAGGTCGAGAAGGCGCGTGCGCAGTATCAGAAGGCCTTGGCCGCCGATCCCAACTACGAGCCTGCGCAGAAGAATCTGGAGCAGTTGCAGGCGCCGACCACGGGCCGGGCCGTGGGCTAGGAGACAGTCATGCCCCCCTCCCCCCGCCGAGTCGGGCTACTGACGGCGCTGCACAAGCCGCAGGCGCGGGAGCGGACCCAGGCCCTGGCGCAGGCTCTCCTGGCCGCGGGGGCGGAAGTGCTGGTGGACGACCGGCTGGCCGAACTAGGGCTGGCCGGCTGTGATCCCTGCCCCGCGAAAGAGCTCGCGAGCCGCAGTGACTTGCTCATCGCCATGGGCGGGGACGGCACTTTGCTAGCGGCCGCCCGAGTCACTGCTCCTGGGGGTGTCCCGGTGCTGGGGGTAGATCTGGGCGGCTTCGGGTTCCTGGCCGAGCAGGAGTTCGATCGGGTGCTGGCGGCGGTCTCCGTCTTGCTGGCCGGCGAATTTGAGATCGAGGAGCGGCTGATGCTCTCGGCGCGGGTGATGGCGGAGGGCGCGCGGCGGGCCGAGTTCTCGGGGCTCAACGACGCAGTGGTCAGCAAGTCCGACCCGGTGCGCTTGGTGCACCTGGACGTGTGGGTCAACGAGTCTTTCGTCACCCAATACCCCGCCGATGGGCTGATTGTCTGCACTCCCACCGGTTCTACAGCCTATAATCTTTCGGCTGGTGGCCCCTTAGTAGACCCTCAGGTCGAGTGCCTGGCGCTGACCCCGATCTGCGCACACAGCCTATACACTCGGCCGCTGGTGGTGCCGGCGACCGCGCAGGTGCGGCTGGCCCTGGCGCACGAGCGTAAGGCTTCGCCCCCGGTTACTCTGACGGTGGACGGGCAGGTCCACCGCGTGGTGGCTCCTGAAGAGCAGATCGTAATCACGGCCGCGCCTTTCCGCGCCCGTCTGGTTCGGCTGGGTGGAGTCGGTTTCTACGGTCGCCTCCGAGAGAAACTCCACTGGGGCGCGCAGAGGTAAGGCGGCCCAACCGGCGGCTTTCCAGACTGTGCGTACGTGACACAGGCGCGTGAAGCCTGGGCTACCGATTATGCTCCGCGAACTGTCCATCGAGAACTTCGCCCTAATCGAGAGCCTGCGCCTTCCCCTGGCGGAAGGCTTCACGGTGCTTACCGGCGAGACCGGCGCGGGCAAGTCCATCATCATTGATGCCCTCAGCGCCCTGCTGGGGGAGCATACCACCGCCGAGGCCATCCGTGCTGGAGAGAAGCGCGCGCGGGTGGAAGGCGTCTTTGACGTCGCCGACCGTGCAGACTTGCAGGCCCTCCTGCAAGAGGCGGGCCTGGAGGCGGAGGATGGGTTGCTGCTGATGGCGCGGCAGATTGAGGAGGGCCGCAGTTACTACTACGTCGGTGGGCGAGCGGCTACCCGCAGCCTGGTCCGCGCCCTGGGCGAGCGGCTGGTGGATATCCACGGCCAGCACGAGCACCAGACGCTCATCCACGAAGTGAACCACCTCGATTTCCTGGACACCTTCGGCGGCTCCGCTCTGGCGCCGGCGAAGGCAGCCTGGGAGACGGCCTGGGAAGAGTACCAGCGCCTGCGGGAGGAGCGGGAGCGCCTGCTGGCGGCCGAGCGGGACCGGGCGCAGCGGGTGGACCTGCTTTCCTTCCAGGTGCAGGAACTCACCGAAGCGGGTTTGGACCCGGAAACCGATGAGGCCTTGCCGCTGGAGCATCGGCGCCTTGCCCATGCCGAACGACTCCGGGAGGCGGTAGAAGAAGTCCTCCAGTGCCTGGAGGGCGACTGGGGGGAAAGCCGCGGTGCGGCGGAGACGACGGCCGCGGCCACGGCGGCCCTGCGGGCAGCGGCGAAGTTCGATGACACGCTCCTGCCACTGCTGGAGGAACTGGCCGCTGCCGAGAGCATGCTACGGGAGACGGCCCGCAGCCTGCACGGCTACGCCGCCGGTCTGGAAGCCGACCCGCGCCGTCTCGCTCAGGTTGAGCAGCGCCTGGCCGTGCTGGATCGCCTACGCCGCAAATACGGCGACACGGTGGCCGAGATGATTGCCTACCGCGAGCGGGCCGAGCGGGAACTCGCCGAACTGCAGGGCCTCGACGACCGGCGGCAGGAGATCGAGGCGGAACTGAACTCCGCGCGGGAGACGGCGGGGCGGGCCGCCGAGGCGCTGTCGGCGGCCCGCCGCAAGCAAGCCAAAGCCCTGGAGAAGGCGATGATTCAGGAGATTCGCCGTCTGGGCATGCAGCAGGGGCGCTTTGCGGTGGAGTTCGAGCGCGAGCCGGAGGCCGGCGGCCTGCCCGGCGCTGACGGGGAATGCTATGCGGCAGGCCCGCGCGGCGTGGATCGGGTGCGATTCTTGCTTTCCGCCAACGCCGGTGAGCCGCTGCGCCCGCTCTCGAACGTCGCCAGTGGCGGCGAACTCTCCCGGCTGATGCTGGCTTTCAAGTCGGTCTGCGCGCCGGCGACCCAGGTGTCCACGCTGGTCTTCGATGAGATTGATGTGGGCATCGGCGGGGTGACGGCGCATGCCGTGGCCGAGAAACTGGCGCAGGTCGGCGCCTCCGCGCAGGTGCTCTGCGTCACCCACCTGCCCCAGATCGCCAGCCTGGCCGACCGGCACGTCTACGTCAGCAAGGCGGTGCAGGGCAGCCGCACGGTGATCTCGGCCCGGACGCTGAACGAACAGGAAAGGGTGAGGGACCTGGCCCGCATGATGGGGGCGCGGGAGGGCCAGGAGAAAGCCCTGCGCCTCGCCGAGGAGATGTTAGCCCGGGCGCGGGAGGAGCGGGAAGCCTTGCGGGCCTCCTCCTGCGCACGCGCTGCGCACGACACCAGACCAGGCCTAGGTCAGGTGAAGTAAATATGTTTGAGCGCCGCAGACCTCCGGTAGGAGCCGCTCCCGGAGAGATGGCCATGCCCGCAGATGAGCCTCCGCCCCGGCTGCTGCTCATGGACTATAACCCCGAGAACGTCATGGAGAAGGAACTCGCCAGTCCTGAGGAGGTGGTCTCCTATCTGGACGAGCACAGCGTCACCTGGCTGCACGTGCAGGGCCTCGGAGACGAGCGAGTCATCACGCGGCTCGGGGAGATCTTCAGCGTTGACGAACTGGCCCTGGCCGACGTGGTCAACACGCCTCAGCGCCCCAAAGCGGAGGTTGGCGAGAGCCAGGCCTTTGTAGTCCTACACGGTGTGCCGGGGTTCGACGCCGAGGATGTACAACCCCGGCAACTGAGCCTGTTCCTGGGCAGGAACTACCTGCTCAGTTTTGAGCAGGGCGCCGACCAGACCCTGGCCCCGGTGCGCAAGCGGCTGCGCTACACCGCCTGCCCGATCCGGGGCTGTGGACCGGATTACTTGCTCTACGCCATCTTGGACACTACGGTAGACGCTTACTTCCCGCTTCTGGAGCACTTTGGCGAGCGCCTGGAGGAGGTCGAGGTAGAAGCGGTGGAAGACCCGCGCCGAGAAGTGGTCAGCCGCATCTACGACTTGCGGCGGGCCCTGCTGACCCTGCGGCGCAGCATCTGGCCCCAGCGCCAGGTCGTCTCCGAACTGATCCGGGACGGCGCGCCTCTGCTCAGCGAGCAAGTGATCCGCCTACTGCACGACACCGAAGACCATCTGGTGGAGATCATCGAGGTCCTCGAGACCTACCAGGAGATCACCAGCGAACTGATGAACGCGTACCTGTCCAGCATCGCCAACAAGACGAACGAGATCATGAAGGTGCTGACAATCATCGCCACCATCTTCATCCCCCTCACTTTCATCGTGGGCGTGTACGGGATGAACTTCCAGCCCGAGCCGCCGGCCCGCACCCTCCATCCCTGGAACATGCCGGAGTTATACTCGCCCTACGGGTATGTGGGGGTGTGGGTGGTGATGCTGGCGATTACCGGCTACATGCTCTGGCGATTCTGGAGATTGGGGTGGTTGGGGGGAAGCGGCTGTGAAGGAAGGCGCAAGTAAGACAGGCGGCAAGCGTTGGTCTTGGGATTCGCGCCTACGGGGAGCCGGGTCACTCGATCACTAGCGCCCCGCTGATCGGGTAGAAGTAATGAATTACCGCCCAGGCCAGCAGGGTCACCCCGTTGCCCACAATCAGCCCCAGCACGAGCGGCTGGTAGCGCTTGTAAGCGACAAAGCCTCCCGCCTTAAGCGCCAAGCGATGCAGCAGCCAGCCTAGCAGAAAAGAGAAGCCAAAGCGCTCGCTAACGATGGAGGAGAAGGTGGCGGCCCAGGCCAGGGGATGGATAGGCCACCAGAGGTAGCGCACGTGCAGAAGGCTCAGCGCTAGCACTATCGCGGCTCCCACTCCCATGTTGCCGTAGTGGCCGGCTGTGAAGACGGCCTCCGGGTTGTTCAGGCGATTGGCGATGCCGTACGGCAGGCCGGCTCCCGCTCCTCGCATCCACCAGCCCAAGGCCGGGATGCCCCGTGAGTAGATGGAGTACAGGGCCGTGGGATGCGAGCCGACAATGCCCAAGGCCAGCGCCGCGCAGATGAGCAGAAGCGCATGCCGGGGGTGCAAGCGGCCCAGGTCGGCCAGTTTGTAGCCCTGAAAGATGCTGGCCAAGGTCAGGGAGGCGGTGTCGCCGTTGTGGAAGGAGACGGTAGCGAGCGCGGTAACATTGCGGGCGCCCAGGGTCAGAGGACCAAAGGCCTGGCTGATCAGTCCCTCGCTTCCTCCGAAGGGGGACCACACTGCATACAGCCCGGCTTCCGAGACCAGCCGGGCCACCACCAGCGCGCTGAGCAGGAAGAGACCGTGCGACAGCACGGCCAGCGGCCAGTCGGCTCCCAGCAGATGCATGAAGAACACCACGCCCAGGGTGGTAAGCACGAATCCCCAGAAGGCCAAGGGACCGGGCACTATCTCCTGCGCCTCGCCCTCCGAGGTCTGGTTGAGCGAAGGCGACCGTGACGGGTGCACCGCCCGCCGGTAGATCTCCCCCAGCGTGCCCCGTGCCTGCCAGATGGTGAGCAAACCCAGCAGCAGATAGGAGCCGATACCCATGTGCCGGAAGGCGGTCTCGTTCTCCGGCCGCCCCACTGCGCTTCTCGCCACCCGCAGGCCATACTTGAGCAGCCACAGTAGCCACAGGCTCAGGCTGACGTCGGAAGGCAGAAGATAGGTGATGCCGATTACGTCAAAATAGAAGTTGCAGGCGATGCCGTTGAGGTGGTCCCAGGGACGGCCGCGAAAGGCGTTCTGCAGGTACCGGGGGTAGATATCCACCCCTCGGATCTGCGGGTAGTGGAAGTGCAGGCCGTTGAGGGAAAGAATCACCAGAGGAACAGCGAAGGCCAGCCAGAACCAGACGCTGCGAAAGGGGGCCGGGATGCGCTCCGCCCCCTGGTAGCGCGCGATCTGGAAAGGGATCTCCGCCAGGGGGAACAGCATGCGCTGGCGGTCCACCCATTGCCGCCGGAACAACCCGGCGAGGAAAACGTAGTTCAGAAAGAGCAGCAGGAAGAAAACGCTCCAGGCCGCCAGCGGCACTATCCAGGGCCGCCAGGGAATACTGGCCCCCGAAGGCATCCCCCAGAAGGCCCACTTGACCACGGGAGCCTCCGCGGAGAGCGAAGTGGTGCTCCAGGGCGGAATGTGCTCGAAGAACAGTTCCCGGAAGTGGTTCTCCGGGCTGGCGTAATGCGCCGGGCCGACCAGCGAGACGTAGAGGTAGGTTACCATCTGCTGGCCGGGGAAACCGGACATCACCAGCACTGCGATATACACGTAAAGCAGTTGCGCGGTGGGGAAGAGCCGCCGCCGCAGGAGGGCCACGCTGAGCAGATTAGCCAGGAGCAGCAGCACCACCGCGATCATCGCGGTGCGAGGGAGGTGCCCGAAGCCGATGAGGTCGTAGCGTACCAGGGCGGAGACGGCCCCGCCGGCGGCCACGCACAACACGAAGAACAGGGCCACCACCGCGGTGCTTGTCTTCACGGGCTCGCGCTTCATGCGGTTATGTTGCAGGGGAGATGGGCTTGGGCCGCCGATCGCGGCAAGGGTTCGCCGCGGAGGTCGGGAGAACCTGCGTGGGAGAAGCGAGGCACAAGGTAACTAGCTGGCCTCGCCGAGAGCCGCCAGTTCCAGCAGGCAGTCCACGAGCAAGGCGGAGGCCCAGGCGTGGGGAGCGGCCCAGTAGGGGGTGTCGGGCTGCAGGCCAATGATTTCGGGGAGCAGTCCGGTCGGGGTGGTGTGAGCGAGGCAGAAGTCCAGGTCCGCCCGGCCCTGCTCCCGGTGTGCTTCGCTGCGGGAGCGGTCCTCCTCTTTCCAGGCAGCCGCCAGTTTGAGACTCACCAGCGCCGCCCAGAGCGTATTGACGCACCCGATCGCCCCGCCCAGGTAACCGTCGCCCTCAAAGCGGCGCAAGCCCCGCCCACTACCCAGGTCCTGGCTGAGCCGTCGGCGGATGGTCGCTAGATTGCTCTCCGCCATCGCCCGCTCCGAGGAATCGCGCAGGTCCAGCACCCCGAAGGGCGCGACCAGGCCCAGTGTCGAGCTATCCACTGACAGGTCCACGTGCCCGTCGGCGTGGAGCCCACGGGGGAAGTACTCGCCGGTGTACAAAGTAAGGACTCGCTGACGCATTTGGCTGTGCAATTGGCTCCAGTGTGCGGCTAGGTCCGGGCGACCGTGCCGGCTTGCGCAGGAGGCGGCCTCCTGCAAGGCGCAGGCTAGCGCCGCATTGCTGAAGACGAAACTCCCGCAGTAGGTCTCCCACAGATCGCAGGCCTGGGCGTGCCAGCCCTCCTCGATCTTGCCCGCGATGGCCTCCGCGCCCCGGGTGACTGCTTCGCCCAGAGCCTGGCGACGCCGACCGTCGGTCTCGTCCTGTGCGGCTTGGCAGAGGGTAAGCAGGGCCGCGCCGCACTGGTCAATTTGCAGGAAGTCCTCCCGCAGGGCCCAGGAAGCCGCCAGTTGCCCCTCCGACCAGTAGCGCTGGCCCCAGATACCGCTAGGCAACTGATGGCGAACGTACCAGTCGGCCAGGCGGGCAGTGTACTCGGGATAGCCGGCCCGATGCAGGGAAGCCGCCGCCCAGGAGGCGTCGCGAGGCCAGCAGTAACCGTAACCGCCGGAGCGCTCATAGGCCGGGTCAAACTCCGGCGCCGCCAGGATGGCCCCGGTCTGGCTGTCTATGAGGAGGCGCAGAGCCAGCAGGGCTCGGCGGTAGGCCTGGTCGAGGGGCGGCTCTAGCGACAGGTCCCGGCCCTGGGCCAACCACTGGCGGCTGTCCTCTACCGCCGCGTTCCGCAGGCCGCCGAAGCCCTGTTGGGCGAGGTCCCGGATGTGGCGCGAGGTACGCTGCGGGTTCTGCTCAGCGCAGAGCAGCAGGTCCAGGTCGCGCTCCTCGCCGGGGGCCAGATCGAGCCGCCAACCCAGGGCGAAGTCCACCTGCCCGATGTCCTCCGGCTGGCCGTTGAGGTGGCCATCGTAGAGGTCCGACTTGGCCGACTGCGGTGAAGTCGGGTCCAGGGATTTGCCGCAGCGCCACATGTCCGGTCGGGTCCCGCCGACGGCGATCACCGTATCGCGGAAATACTGCACCACGTCCCCGTGCTGCGGCTCCCAGCGCACGGCCTGCTTGCCGGAGACCTCCCCCAAGCGCAAGTCGAAGTAGTGGAGAAAGGCGCCCCGAAAGCGCCCGTCTCCGGTGTTGGTTACGTGCACGCGTCGGACTAGCGCGGTGGTCTCCGGCGGGCAGAAGTCTTCGAAGACTACGCGCAGCGGCGGCGTCACCAGGTTGAGTTCGGTGCGGACGAGGTTAGTGTCCGGCTCATAGGCTTGCCGCCGGCGGAAAGCGGGATCAAAGGTCCAGTGAAAGAGCCCGTGGCCAGGATCACCGATGTACAGGGCCGGCAAGGCCTCGCGTACGTTCTGGGCAAAGTCCAGGTGGGGGTAGAAGAAGGCCATGATCTCGCCGGAGCCCCCCAAGGTGGCGAGGACACGCCCGTTTCCTACGGCAGCAGTCGGGAGGTAGACGGCCATGATTGCCTTTAGCCGCGATCGGCAACTACGGGGTTGGTCAGCCGGCCCACCAGATCGAGTTCGACCGTGACCACGTCTCCTTCCTGCAGGTGGACGCCCCGGGCCATGCCGACTCCAGCGGGAGTGCCCATCGAGATCACGTCGCCGGGGCGCAAAGTGACGATACTGGATATGTACGATACCACCTCGGGCACCTTGAAAATCATTTCGCTGGTGTTGGCCTCCTGCATCACTTGCCGGTTGAGTTCCAGGCGCAGATTCAGGTTGTTGAGGTCCGGCACCTCACTGAGCGGCACCGCGCAGGGGCCCATCGGCGCGCTGGTGTCCGTCCATTTGCCGTTGAGCCAGTCGAACCACTTGTACTTCTCGCGATACTGGCCTCGGTCCCAGACGCTGAGTTGGCGCTCGGAGACATCGTTGAAGGCGGTGATGCCGCCGACGTGCGTGAGGGCATCTTCCGGCGGTATGTAGCGGCCCGGCTTGCCGATGATGACCGCCATCTCCGCCTCGTAGTCGAGGAAGGTCGCGGTCTTGGCAATCACGATAGGGTCTCCGTCGGCGATGACGCAGTCCTCCGAGGGCTTCATAAACACGCGAGGCCCGCCCCGCCATTCCTGCTCCATCGAGGCAGCGAGCGACCCCTGGCTGCCCTCCGCGATGTGCGAGAGGTAGTTGCCGGCCAGCGCGAAGAGCTTGCCCGGCCGTGGGACCGGAGGCAGAAGGTGCACGGCCTCGCGCGGCACCGGCTCCACCGCGCCGGCCTCGACCAGTTCCCCCGCCGTTTCCACCAGCGCCGGATCGCTGAGAACGGCGACCACGTCGGGGAACCGCCCGGCCAGGGTCTGTCCCGAGCGCGTGGCGGCGACGGTGAGGTCTACAATCCCGGCCTCGGTCCAGACACCGCAATGCATCGGCTGGCCGGGGCCAGGCAGGAAGTTGACCAGGCGCAGGGGCATGGCATCACCTTGGGGAAGTCGGAAGTCGCAAGTCGGAAGTCGAAAGCCGCAGAGCGATTTGCGGCGACGGTCATAGTAGCAACTGTGAGGGAGAAGTGTCAAACTCGGGCAGCGCGTCTGCACCAAATCCGGCCTGCTCTCGTTGCGTTGGCCGGCCGGGTGTGCTGCGCTCGTCCCGCGCCTCCCTGGGGCCGCGGACAAACGGAGGTCACAGACCACCGAGACGACCGCCGCACACGGCGCCCGCTACCGCACCTCCTCTGGAGGCATGGTGATCTCCTCCCCGGTCGCTAGGTCCCACCAGTGGGGTACGCCGTCGAGGAGCGCGGCGCAGGTGCGACGGCGCAGGCTCTGGTCCTTGCTGAGGGGGTAGGTCGTTGTGCCCGGGTTGAGGTGAATGGTGTGGCCCCGCCGGCGGTAAGCCGGCACATGCGTATGCCCGGAGAGCACAAAGTCCAGCCGCCACTTCTCGCCCAGCGCGAGCAGGTCGTCGGGGGTGAAGAGGTGCCCGTGCGTCGCCAGCAGACGTAGGCCCTCGGCCTGGGCGAAGACGTACGGCTGCTGGATGGGCATCTCCAGCACCAGTTGATCTACCTCGGAGTCAGCGTTGCCTTTGGCCACCAGCAGCGGGATCGGGCACTCATTGAGCCGCTGGGCCAGGGCGCCGGCGTCATAGCCCGCCTCGGGCTTGAACTTGGGGCCGTGATAAAGCAGGTCGCCGCAATGGATGATCAGGTCGCAGTCATGCAAAATTAGGTCCCAGGCTTGCTCCCAGGCTCTGAGATTGCCATGGGTGTCGGAGACTAGGCCGATTTTCATTTCTAGTTCCCTCGCAGAAGTCGCGCGTCGCGGGTCACGCGCCGCGGGTGGAGTGATGGGTACCTCTGTGCAGGCTGACTATTCGTGGGGCCTCTCGGGTGGTCGGCGGGCGAAAACATACACGTCCGGGTGGTCGAAGAGGCGGAAGGTTGGCTCGGAGCCGCGGTCGGAGAAGGTCCAGATAAACAGACGCGGCTCCGGAGCGAAGGCTGCCACCGGATCGAAACCCGCCCGACCCGAGAAAAGCAGCGCGTAAAACGGGAACTGCACCGGGAAACCGCTGGCGACCGGGGCCATCCGCTCCCGCCGCAGGCCGGTGAGGACCACGTAGTCGGCCCAGGTGAAATGCGAGAGCAGATATTGTTCCTTGGCGGCCCGGACCTCCGTGGGCAGGGGCAGGCCGAGGTAATCGTGCTCCAGGTAGTGCGGGTCATAAACCCGGACCTGATACTGGAAGAGGCCTTGCCACAGCGCCAGACCCGCCGCGCCCCAGGCGTCGTCTTCCTCGACTACAATCTTGCTTCCGGCGGGAGCGTGCTGCTGCACCCAGGCCAGAGCCTGCAAGCGGCTGTCGGGCTGCGCGTACAGGCTCAGATAGGCCAGGCACCAAAGCAGGGAGCCGACCAGTGTGGCCACCGCAACCAGCGCTCCCACTGCCCGCCAAGCCCGGAAGCGGCTGAGCGCCCAGGCCTCCAGCATCCCGCCCGCCAGCAGGCAGAAAATGGGCATCTGCGGCAGGACGTAGCGCATCATCTTGACCCAGGCGGTGCCTGTATTCGCGAACAGGATGAGCAGGGCGGCGAGGGGGACCCAGACCGGCCCCGCACGCCGGGCCAGGAGAAGCACGAACCAGTAGACCGAAGCCAGCAGGGCCACAGCCATCAGCGGCCAGCCCAGGGCGTAGGGGTAGACGTGCCGGAACTGATAGACCGACGGCGTGGTGCCGACGAACTGAAAGGTGAAAGCGAAGGGGAGGTTACGGTTGGCGCCGCCGACGATAAGCAGGCTAGACAGAACCGAATCGCGGGCACCGGGCAGCCAGTAGGCGCGGGGCTGGAGCACACTGCACGGGTTGACGAGAACGAAAACCCCAGCCGCTACGAGAAGCAGGGCCACGGGCTGCGCGAGCCGCCGCCAGAGGGCGCTAACCGCTCGCCGGCCACGAGGCAAGAGGGCAGAGATGAGTCCGGCGAGGACCAGCAGGCCCATGAGTACCATGACTTTGTCGAACATCCCCGCGATCGCCGCCACCATTGCCTCCGCCTGGCGCTGCCAGAAAAGGGGGGCGTGGCCGGTGGCGGCGAGATCCCCGGCGCGGGAGGTCAGGTGCTCCTGAGCCAGCGCGGCAAGGCGCCCGTGGACCTCGCCACGCAGGGCCAGTCCGCCGGCTGCCGCAAGCAAGAGCAGCAGAAGTATGGTCCGCGCCGCCGTGGGGCGGGCCGACTCGTTGCGGCCCTCGCGGGCAGCGGCCAGCGCCCACACCAGCAGGGGAATCGGTGCGAGCAGCGCCGCCGAGACCTTCACCGAGAGCGCCAGCCCTAACCCAACGCCGCACCACAGATAACTGCGCCAGCCGGAGTGCTCCGCCGCCCGCAGCGCCAGCCAGAGCAGGACTAATATAGTGAGGGTACCCACAGAATCAACGGTGAAAAAATGCGCCTCGCGCACGGAGAGAAGGGTCGCCGCGTAGAGGCCAGCGCTGAGCAGCCGGCTTAGGGGGCCAAACAAGCGGCGGGCAAGCAGATAGACGAACAGGATGCTGGCCGCATCCGACAGCGCCGAGACCGCCCGACCCAGGAGCAGCGCGAGGTCGCCAGTGTTCACAGTCACGCCCAGCGCCGGCAGCAGAGCCGACGCGGGCGCCAGTAGCACCCAAAGGAGGAAGTAGGGGAGATTGCCGTAGTTGCTGCGGTCGGCGCAGGGCAGGCCCGTCTCGGCCAGGTGCCGGCCCAGGCTCAGGGCATTGCCCAGGGTGGAGTTTTCGTCACAGTGCAGATGCGCGGGATAGCCCCAGTCGAGGCCGTACAGGCGCAGCGCTAGGCCGCCGGCCATGATTAGCGCGAGGCACACGGGTTCGCCGCGCCAGCGGCGGGAGGCCACGGTCGTGGATCTCCGCGACATAGACACCATTTCGCGACGCGAGAGGAGAAGACCTTGCCTTGCCGCCCAGGCGTAGATCCGCGTGGCTGCCTTCGCCAGGCAACCTGCCGCCTGGTATAATGCAGCCGTTATGCCCCGCTTTCGCTACGAGGCTCGGGACAAGCAGGGACGGCAGGTTGCCGGCGAGGTGGAAGCCCGCTCGCGGGTGGAGGCCTCGCTGCGCCTGCGGGAGGCGGACCTGTGGATCACGAAACTGGTCCCGGCCGAAGTGGCACGCACTCGGCAAGCACCGAGCGCAGTCCGGCGAGCAGCGGGCCAATGGAGGTATTCCCTGTGGCCGGTCCGCGCCGCCGCCCTCCGGGACTTCTTCCTGCAACTGGCCGACCTGCTCCAGGCCGGGATCAACGTCTATGAGGCCATGACCGGGCTCGCGGACCGCGTGCACTGGCGACTGCGGCGGGTTGTCCGGGAGATCGCCCCGCCGCTGGCCCGCGGGGAGGGGCTGGGCGACCAACTGGCGCGCTACCCCTATGTCTTTGCCGCCACTACCGTCGGGATGATGCGCGCCGGCGAGCGCTCCGGGCAGTTGCCGGAGATGTGCCGGCTGCTGGCCGACCAGTACCAGCAGGACCATCGTATCTGGCTCAGTCTCTTGCCGGTGCGCCTGTATGGCTGGCTGGTCATCTTCTTTGCCATCATGGCGCCAGCGGTCCCGGCAGTGCTCCCGGCGGTGTTCGCGTGGCGGATGGAGCACTCCGAGGCCAAGATGGCAGAGGTGCTGGCGCAACTCTGGCAGCACTACGCGGTGCTGCTCGTGCACCGGCTGCTTCCGCTCTTTCTGGGGGTGGTCCTGCTGGACTGGCTAGTGCGCTGGCTGCTGCGACAGCCCTGGGCGGCGGGGCTGCGACAAAACCTACTCCGCTTCCTCCCGGGAGCCGCCGGATATCTGCAGATCGGCAGAAATGCGCGGGTCCTGGCGGTGCTGGAGGCAATGGTGCACGCGGGTGCTTCTTACGGCGAGGCCTTGGAAGTGGCGGCGGAGGCGGCCGGCCCGGGCGGGCTGGGCCGGCAACTCGCTCGCGCGGCCCAGCGGGTGCAGGCCGGGGAGCCGCTGGGGACGGCGATGGCCCAGGTGACCCGGCTGCCCTTTGCTGCCCGCAGTGCGATTCTCACTGCCGAACAAGCCGGCGCGCAGGAGCGCACCCTGGGGCGCCTGGCCGCAGCCGAGAGGGAGGCGCTGGAGGCCGCCCCTCGCCGCCTGGCCCTGCTCGGGAATCTGGGCGGCCTGGGTCTTCTGGGCCTCCTCACGGCTCTGGCGGTCGCCTGGGGCTATTACAACTATTGGAGCGCGGTCTTTGAGGCCGGGGAGAAACTGATGCAATGAGAGGCGGAACCTCCTATCTGGTCATTGCGCTGATGCTCGCGGCGACGGCGGCGCTGCTGGCGCCGCTTGCCTGCCACGCTGCTGAAGGGGAGTTCAGCGTGCAGCAACTTCCCAACGGCGATTTCCGGGGGCAGGGTAGGATTGAGGCGCACCTGGAGACCCCGACCATTGTGCACTTGGGTCCCTTGGCGGGCTCCCAGGAGTTCGCGCTGCTGACCTTCACGGCGAAAGCCCTGGCGGGGACGCCGACCTTGCTAGTGGCGCCTAGCCGTGCTGCGGCGGCGGAAACAGCGCCTGAGCCGCCCTGGTGGAACTGGCTGCCCCCCACCGACGGAAGGGGCCATCGGGTGGAACTGACCCTGGCGACGCCGCCGGGGGATCAGGTTTGCCTCGGCCTCGCGCCGGGGAGCGGGAAGGTGCAGATAGACGATCTGCGCCTGACGCCGCTGTTGAGGGAGCCGACCTACGACGATCCCTGGCTGAGCGGGCTGAAGCCGGCGACCTTCCCCGAGCCGCTGCCGGCCGGCTGGGTGCCGGAGGGGACCCTCGACGCAAAGCCCCGCCAGATCGGGGGGACGACGGAACTCGTCCTGAACGTGGGAGGCCTGACTATCACCCTCCCTGCCGAGACCACCGCCCTGCGGGGTTACCGGCACGGCGTGCTGGTCTACCTGGACAATCGCGGCGAGGTGGACAAGTCGGTTACGATCTCGGTACAAAGCGCCGAGCCGGGCGGTGGAATGCCCACCTATACCCTCCCGGCGCGGGCACGGGGAACTACCGGGTGGCTGGCCCCCTTCCAGGCGATGCGAGCGGGAGAGCGCGTGGTGAAGTACACCTTCGCGGTGGGCAAGGAGTCGGCTTCCGCACCCGTCACCTTCCACGTACAGGCTGCCTATCCGGCGCTGGGGTCAGCTCCGGGCGGCCGCGGGGAAAGGCCCTGGGACCCCTCGGCGTGGATTGCCCTGCCATCTCAGTATCTGGTGGGACCTCCAGAAGCCTTGCCCGTCCTGCCCGACCAACTCCTGGAAATCCCCTGGCCGGAGGAGCGCGCAGTGGCAGGCCTCCGCTCCGCGATCTTGCGGCAGTATCCTGAATTGGCCCGCATTACCTTCCCTGCGGGAGCCGACGCCGTGGGCGGAATCGCGGCGGCCTACCAGATGCTGAAGGAGCAAGTGCTCCCCTCGTCTCCCAACACAGCCGCCGTCTCGCCCACCTGGCCGCTGTTGCCCACCGAGCAGGGCCTGCAACCCTCGCCGCCGATGAAGGAGGCCTTCGAGCAAGGCCTCGGTGAGTGGGTGGAGAGCGTAGCAGTTGGAGTGACAGCGCTCCCCCGCGGCGGGGTGCTGCTGGAGCGCCTGGACGGGAAGGTCCCCTCCGGGCCGCAGACTTTCTGGCGCGAGTTCTCGCGGTGGTACAGTTTCGCTGCCCTGCGCGCTTGGCTGCGGGAGAAGCAGGCGGCGCATCCGGTGTTGCTGGACCTGACCGGAATGCCTGCCAACGGCGCTCCGCGGCTGGAGATGCTACTGCTGGCCCGCCTGCTCATTGACCAGACCTGGCAGGGCTCGACCGGGGTCATCTTCGGCGCCGACGGTGGCCTGCTGGCACAGGCCGACGGCAAGCCGCGCTCGCCCGTCTACGAGGCGGTCCAGGAGTTATGGCGGGAGTTGGCCGCAGCGGCGCCGATAAACGTGCCGGTGGGTGAGGACGGCCTGTGCGCGACCAGCCCGGAGGCGCCGGTGCGCTGCTGGGCTTTCCTACGCGGCCGGGAGGGGATTCTGTTTCTGGCCAACAACACCTCGGCGCCGCAGGACCTGGCCGTGGAACTGCGCCTTGACCCGGTTCAGATGCAGGTGCTTCGCTTGCGCGCCTTCGGGCCGCCGGTGGCGCGGGAGATCCAGGATCTCTTCCGCTATAGCGAGGAGGCGAAAAAGCGTAGACAACCGGCGGTGTACCTCCGGCTGGCTCCGGGGGAGGTGGTGGGACTGTCGTTGCGACTCGCCGTGTCCGACTGGACCTGGCTGCGTTCAGTGGGCCGGATGGCGCCGCGGGCAGAGCCGCTGCCGGGACCTCCGCCGCCCCTCGGCGACCGGCCCGCGTTCTGAGGTCGCGGCGTCGCCGGTCACGGGGCCGCTCGCTCCTTGCTTGCCTCACGAGCGGCTGTTGCCATGGCCTCGAGCAGTACTTGCACGGTGCGCTCGCCGGCGCGATCGTCCGCCGGCCCTAGGTGGTACTCGAGGAAGCCGGCCCGCCGCCGGGCCAGTTCGGCGGTCAGTGGTCCGCCGGCCAGCGCGTCCTCCAGTGCGGGCCTAATATCTTCGTAGCGGCAGACACCCAGTGCTCCTCCTTCCTGCGCCAGAGCGAAGCGGGGCAGATACGGGGGCAGATTGACAGTGATCACGGGCCGGTTGGCCAGGGCCGCCGCGTAGACTACGGTCGAGTCCCGCGTCACCAGGACCTCAGCGACCGCCAGCGCCTCTCGCAGGCCCAGGTCGCTTGCCGGGCAGAGGCGCACCGTTTCCGGGAAGTCGGCGCTGAGTTCGTGGTAAGCCGCCGTGTCAGTCTCCGCCGGATGCATCTTCACCAGCAGCCGAGCGCCCAGGCTCCGGCAGGCCTCCGCAACTCCCCGCAGCCACCAGCGGGCCTGTTGCCGCTTCACCTGCGCTTCGTCGGTTTGCGTCGCCGCCAGCACCACCCGCGCCGCGCCCAGTCCCAGCCGCTTCCGCACCGGGCCAGCCTCTGGCAGCCCTTCCCGGCGCAAGGAGTCATAGAGCGGGCTGCCGGCGATCGTCCAGCGCGCGCCGGGTTCGGTAAGCCCGGCGTATAGGTCCACCGTATTTTTCCCCCAGGCCACCAGGTGCTGCCAGGGTAGCACCACTCCGCTGCGATGCACTGGCCCGCGGATGCCGTGCTGGATGCAGGCGGTCGCCGCGCCTCGCGCGTGGGCGCCTAGGACGAAGGGCGCCAGGAAGTCCGGCGACAGATGGAAGCCCGCGACCAGGCGGGGGCGCAGAGCCTCCAGGAGGCAACTGGCGGCCTCCCGATAGGCGGCCAGGGCGGGCAGGTCCCGCCCCAAGGCGACGATGAGCCGGGCCTCGGCCACCGGCAGCAGCCAGCGCGGGAAAATGCCCTCCTCCGCGAGGCGCTGAAGGCGCGGCCGACACTCCGGCCACTGCCTCATCAAACTTCGCCGCAGCCGGCGCACCGTGCTCGCGGCTTGCTCCAGTAGTGGGCGGATGTCCACCACCCGTACGCCGCTGCGCCGGAGGCCAGCGGTGGAGGACTCGTAGTGAAAATCAACTGCCGCGCAAGTGACTCCCCGGCTCTCCAGCAGACTGGAGAGTAGGCTAATCAGGGGCGCGGTAGTTGCCGCTACCCCCAGGAAGAGCACCTCGCAGCGGTCGGAGGAGAGGTTTTCTGTGGGAAGACGGGCGCAATCCAGGCAAAGCGGCAGCCGGCGAGCGGCTCGTCGCGCCAATTGAGGCAAGAGCGCGCGGCGCAGGCGCGTTCGCCAGGGTAGTTGCGGCCCGCGCAGGTCACAATCCGCCTCGCGAGCAGCCTCCGCCACCGCCTCCGCAGCGCCGCTGCCGCCTAGCCACCAGGGGGGACCGTAAGCCGCAACCAGCCGAGCGCTGTTCGGGGCCGCCTCCCGCAAGGCCCGCCGAGCAATCGCCAGGTTCATGAGCACAGGCGCCAGACTGTAGCGCGCGAATTCGTGCTCATAGCACTGCCACAGGGAAGGCAAGCAGGGACGGGGGGCGTCCGCCACCGTCTTGGGGAGCACGTCGGCCAGGGCGCGGGCCAGACGCAGGGCCTCTTGCGCGACCGCACTGGTCTGGCCCCGAAGCGCCGAGAGGACGGGATGATCGCTCAACTCAACCGTGCGCAGTTCGGATACCAAAGGGACGCCCGCGCCGGGCGCAGCGCCGGGGGCGCGGAAGACGACCTCGGTGCCGTCGGCACGCTCCCGGGTCATGCCGAGTCCTCCCGAGCCTCCCCGTGGGGCACGGACTTGGTGATGAACCGGCCGCGGCGCAGCGCCTGCTCGCCGAACTTTTCGCGCACGCGGTCCACGGCGCGGTCCACCGGCCGAGGCGGCTGGCCGTCGCCAAACAAGGCCGGCTGGCGCGCGCTCGCGAAGTTGCTTACGCCCACCCCGATCAGACGAATCTGGCGGCCCGCCTGCAGTTGCGAGGCCAGTAGCCGGCGGGCACGGCGGAAGATCGCCAGGTCCTCGCAGACTGGCTCCGGCTCGGTGGAGCGGCGCGTGATGGTACGGAAATCGGAGAAACGCAGTTTCAGAGTGACGGTAGTCCCGGCCAATCCCTTGCGGCGCAGGCGCTCCCCTACCCGCTCGCATAGGGCCAACAGGGCGGTTTCCAGGAAGTCGCGCTCGCTGGTATCGTGGTCAAAGGTGGTCTCCGCGCTGACTTGCTTAGGCTCTCCGACCACCACCAGGGGAGTGTCGTCAATCCCGTGGGCTAGTTGGTGCAGGCGGCGGCCGTACTCGCCGAACTGCTGCTCCAGCAGTTCTAGGGGGTAGGCCGCGAGTTGGCCCACGGTGCGCAGGCCCAGCCGCCGCAAACGCTCGGCGGTAACTTCCCCCACGCCCCACAGCGCCTCCAGGGGCAGATCGCGCAGGAAAGCCTGGATTTCCTCTGGGCGCACCACGACCAGCCCGCCCGGTTTGTCTCGCTCGGAAGCGAGTTTGGCCAGGAAGCGGTTAGGGGCAACCCCCAGCGAGGCGGACAAGCCCAGTTCGGTACGCAGACGCTGCTGAATCTGCCGCGCGATCTCCTGCGGGGGGCCGAACAGTCGCTGGCAGCCGGTCACGTCCAGGAAGGCCTCGTCCACTGACACTGGCTCTACCAAGGGGCTGTATTGCCTCAGAATAGCCACGACCTGGGCAGAAACTTCGGCGTAGCGGCGACCCCGAGGGCGCAGGAAGACGGCGTGGGGGCAGCGGCGGCGGGCTTCGGCAGCGGGCATGGCGGAGCGGATACCGAAGCGGCGAGCCTCGTAACTGGCGGCCGCCACCACGCCCCGACCGGTGGGATCGCCGCCCACAATCACCGGCTGGCCGCGCAGTTCGGGACGGTCCCGCTGCTCCACGGCGGCGAAAAAGGCGTCCATGTCTACGTGCAGGATCCAGCGCTCCACGCGGGCATTGTACCGTCTAAGCAGGAGACCGTAAAGCCGGGGGAGAACGAGCACGAGAGGGGCGGCGAGGCGAAGGAGATACTCAAGACCCAGCGGCATCGGAGAGACCACGATGACTAGCGAAGAACTCGTCGCCCGCAGCGCAGAACTCCGCCGAATGATCGGCCTGCGCCACGAGCCGCTGGGTTTCTTCTACAGCGATGAGGTCCCAGAGGGATACCAGCCGCCGGCCGGCCAGAGGGGCTGCCTGGTGGCGGTGCTCTCTCGGGCCAGGCGTGGCGAGACGGTGTACTTTGCTGCAGAGACGGTGGGTTGCGGCGGAGGTGGGTACTATCTGGGCTTCTGCCCCGCTCGCCCGGGGGTGGACGAGTTTGTCTCCACCGGCATTCCTGGACAGATGGAAGGAGAGCGCTATAAGAAATCTCCGGAGTTGGTGCGCGCCTATCGGGAGCAGCACCCGCCGCAACCGGCGCCAGCGCGCTTCGCGGTGTTCGCGCCGCTGTCCCGGCTGAGTGCGGACCCGCAGCCGCTGGTAGTGATCTGTTTCGCCGGGCCTGATGAACTGGCGGGCCTGGTCGGGCTGGCCGGCTTCGCCCGCGCCGAGGATGCGGTCATCTGCCCCTTCGGCTCCGGGTGCGGGACAATCGTGACTCGGCCTTTGGCGGAGGCCAGGTCCCCGCTGCCTCGGGCGGTGCTGGGGCTGTTTGACCCTTCGGCGCGAGGCTTTGTGGGCGCCGACGAACTCAGTTTCGCCGCGCCGCTGGCTCTGTGGCAGGAGATGCTCTCGAACCTGCAAGAGAGTTTTCTGCGTACGCCAACCTGGGCGCGACTGCGCGCCCGCCTCGGGGAACTGTCTACCGGGTAATCCTGGGGATGCCCGGGGAGGTGAACGGTCCCTCTGAGCAGAATACAATAATCACAGACCTACTGGCGGCGAGCCCCTGGCGGCGAAGGAAGCCGACCAGAGCGCGGCCGGGCGGAGGCGCAGTGCTTGGGCGAGAGGGAAAGGCCGCGGTTGTCTGCGGAGGTAAGGTAGTGGCCTCGGAGGCGGCCGATCCCCTAGAATGGCTCAAAGAGCGTCTCAACGCAGCCGTGCGTGCCTGCTGCAGTAACGCCGAGCGCCGCATCGGCTACGGCAACCTGCGCCATGAGTACTCGCAGTGGCGGCGGGACAGCGAATGTCCAACCAACATCGCCATCATCTACGAGACGCCAGGCGGCTCAACCACCCAGTTGAACATCACCTATGAGCCGCAGACCAAGCGGTTCAGTTACCTGAGCGCAGACCTCGAGCACCGGGTGGAGTCGGCCGACCCCGCCCAGGTCCTGCGCATGATTGAGGACCATCTGCGGGGCATCCCGGAAAAGCGGGAGCGGCAGCTCCAGATGCAGATTGACCTGTGGGTGGAGCAGGGCCTCAGCCGCAGCGAACTCTTCGCGCAACTGAACAGGCTTCTGCAGGCCGAGTTTCTGGGCGGCCGGATTACCACCCAGGAACTGCAAAAGGGCATTCAGTACGCTATCCGGCGCTATACCCAGGCCCGGCAGTAGCCGCGGCCACCGGCCTGTTGCTTCGCGCAACTGCCTCGCAGTGTCCCAAGGGGGAATCTGCATGCCTACCCTCTTCGGTCGCCATTTCACCTGTGACGAACTGCTGCGCAAAGTCGGGCGCATCGAGCAGGTCGGCGGGGTGCAGCCGCTGACCCTGGCCGAGGGTCGCGAGCAGGGAGTGCGGGCGCTGCAATTGCGCACCGGCACCGGCCTGAGCCTCACAGTTGCCGTGGACCGGGCGCTGGACCTGGTGGCGGCCGAATGGCAAGGGCGGTCTTTGTGCTGGCAGTCTCCGGGCGGCGTCGCGCATCCTTCTTACTGTGAACCAGCGGGCCTGGGCTGGCTGCGCACCTTCCCCGGCGGTCTGCTGGCCACGTGCGGCCTCACCTGGTACGGGGCGCCCCACGACGACCCTCAGGCGGGAGTGGAAGGACACTCGGGTCTGGGGCTGCACGGCCGCATCGGGGCTATCCCGGCCCGGCAGGTGGCCTGGGGTGGGGAATGGGAAGGCGACGAGTACGTGATGTGGGTGGAGGGCCAGATGGAGGAGTGGATCCTCTTCGGCCCGCATTTGGAACTACGCCGCCGCCTGTGGGCGCGTCTAGGCGAAAATCGCTTTTACCTGCGCGACGTAGTGACCAATCGCGGCTTCGTCCCCCAGGAGCACATGATCCTGTATCATGTCAACCTGGGCTTCCCCCTGCTCGATGAGGGCGCGCGCTGCCTCTTCCCCGCCCGCAAGGTACTAGCCCGCACCGCTTACGCTCAGCAGTCCATCGCGCAGTGGGATCGCTTCGAGCCACCCCAGCCTGGTCTGGAGGAGCGGGTCTACTATTACGAACTGGCCGCCCGGACCGATGGGCGCACCTGCGTCGCTTTAGTCAACCGCGCCACCGACGCCGGGCAGCCCCTGGGATTGGCGCTGCGCTACAACCTGGCGATGCTGCCGGTGCTGGTACACTGGAAGATGCCGGGCGCGGGCAGTTATGTGACCGGGGTGGAGCCCGGTACCAACTTCGGCGATGGGCGGCCCCGCGAGCGCGAGGCCGGGCGGATGATCGTGCTGGAGCCGGGCGAGTCGCGGACCTACGAGATCGAGTTCGGCCTGTTGACCACGGACGAGCAGTTGGAGGCGGTAGAAGAGGAAATCCGCGGCCTCACCGGCGGGGAGCCGCCGGAACTGGGCACGGCACCGGTCACCTGAGTCCGGACCCTGGCGCTCGGCCTAGCCGCTGCTTAGGGGCGGGATACAGTCGGACTCATTTCCCCGCCGCAAGCGGCCCGGCACGTAGGCTGGTCCGATTGGCTTGCACTTGGTCGTCAGAAGATCACGATAGAGCGCCTATCGCCGTAACTGCCCCACCGATCGGTGTCCTCCCCCTCGTCCGGGCCTTCTCCTGCGCAGCCTTCCCCCTCGCAGTACTGGCAGACCGGCTCCCCGCAGTCATCGCAGGTGGCTGCCTCTCCCTCGATGGGCATTCCACAATGGGCGCACACCACCGGCCCCGCGGCACCGCAGCCGCACTCCCACATTCCGGATTCTTCGCAACACATGGTCTTACGCACCTCGATCAGATTCTCGTCTGTGGGCTTGGGGACGAATCCGGGACCGCTAGAGTTCTATCTGTGCCTCCAACCGACGGCGCCCTACATATTCTCCGGCGCGAAGGTGACGTTGATGACCTCCTGAGCGGTGGTGATGCCCTGGTGGACCTTGGCTAGGCCATCGTAGCGCAAGGGCTTCATCCCCGTGCGCAGCGCGATCTGGCGCAGCACAGAAGCGTCCTCGCCCTTGGACAGCGCCCGGCGGATCTCGTCGTTCATCAGCATCAGTTCGTAGAGGGCGACAAGGCCGCTGTAGCCGGTGTTGCGGCAGTGGACGCAACCCCGGCCCCAGTAGAACTTCATCTTGGCGGCGCTCTCCGGGCTAAGACCCAGGGCGGTGAGTTCCTGCGGCGTGGGCTGATGGGGAGCCCGGCAGCGGGTGCAGATGCGTCGCACCAGACGCTGGGCGAGCACCCCGGTGAGCGAGGAGGCCACGATGTAGGGGGGAATTCCCATGTCTACTAGGCGGGTGGCGGCGCTGGGTGCGTCGTTGGTGTGCAGGGTGCTGAGCACCAAGTGCCCGGTCATGGCAGCGCGGAAGGTCATCTGTGCGGTCTCCAGGTCCCGAATCTCGCCGACTAGGATCACATCGGGGTCCTGGCGCAGGATCTCCCGCAAGGCCGTGGCGAAATCCAAGCCGATAACGGGGTGCACCTGCATCTGGTTGAGGCCTTCCACCTCGTACTCGATGGGGTCTTCCACGGTGGTGATATTCTTGGTCTCGTCGTTGATGGTGTGCAGCGCGGCGTACAGGGTGGTGCTCTTTCCGCTCCCGGTGGGGCCGGTCACCAGGATCAGCCCCTGCGGCAGGCGCAGCAGCCGCTCGAATTGCTCCATAGTCTCGGGCAAGAAGCCTAGTTGAGTCAGCGAGACGAAGACGCGGCCTTTATCCAACAGGCGCAGAACCGCCTTCTCGCCCCAGAAGGTGGGGATGGTGGAGACCCGCAGGTCAATGGGACGGTCCTCGAAGAGGATCTCGAAGCGCCCGCTCTGGGGCTTGCGGTTTTCGGAGATGTCCTCCCCGGCCAAGATCTTCACCCGGGAGAGGATGTACTGGTGCATGTCCTTTCTCAGGTTGGTCTGCGTCTGGAGCACCCCGTCAATTCGGTAGCGTACTTGTACCCGGTCATGGCGCGGCTCAATGTGAATATCGGAGGCATTCTGGCGGACGGCCTCGCGCACTAGGCTTTCAACCACGCGGACGATGGGCGCCTGGTCGAGCATCCCCAGCAGTTCGTGGTCCACCCCCGGGCGCTCGCTGATGTCCACCACCGCGGCGGAGAGGTCTCGGGCCTTCTGGGCCACCGCGGCTTTGGCGCGCGCCGCGGCCGTGTAGTAGTGCTCGATGGCTTTAGTCAGTTCCGCGGGGTCTACTTGAACCGGCTCGACTCGCCGGCGAGTGTGCAGGCGCACTGCGTCTATCGCCAGCATATTGTTAGGGTCGGCCATGGCCAGCAGAATGCGCTCGTCGCTGATGCTGATGGGCAGCACCTGGTGCTCCTCGGCCAGGGCACGCGGCAAGGCGCGCACGGCGGCCGGGTCAATGTCGTAGGAACTGAGCGAGGCCGGGCCGCCGGTGGCGGAAGGGGCTGCCGGCCCTACCTCCGGCAGGCCGGCGCTGACCACGCTCTCCAGTCCGGCCGGCTCCGAGGCGGCCGATTCCACGGCCTGAGCGATCTCATGGGCGCTCACATAGCCCAGACGCAGCAGGGTCTGTACCAGGTTGGCGCCGGAACGCTGGGCTTCCTCTCGCGCCTCGTCCAGTTGCACGTCGTTGATCAGCCCCTGACGCAGCAGGCTCTCAGCCACGGCGTTCTCATCAATGGCCGGCATGGTACTCACCTCGCATCACGCAGACCGGCCTGTCGGCCGCGCTGCGCTTGATCGGCTCCCACCAAACAATCAAGCCTGAAGGCCTCTGCAACGAGTTTCCCTGCCGCTGGGCAAAACCCTTCCGAAGTCGTCAGGCGGCAGGAGGCCGGCAAGCCAGTGACGAACCAACTACTGCATATCGTAGTAGGAAGGGGAAATCATTCGGCCATGGAGTATCAAGAAAGCATAACGCCAGAGCGCGCGGAGCGGTTCGTCTTCTCCTTGGGTGTGGGGGACCTGGCCACCGAACTGTGCCGCGCCAACACGGCGCTGGGTTTGGCGAAGATCCACTGGGCGCAAGCGGCGCTGGGCCGGGAGCCGGACGCGCTGTTCCTGGGCGGGCCGGACATGACCGTGACCCGCAATCTGCCTCGCTGGGAGATGGGCTTCGCCTACGGCGGCAAGTTCGACTGGCGCGGTCCGGGGGAGCCGATGACCGTGCTGCAGGTCAAGCCCAACGTCTGCGGAATGCTGGTCGCCGGCCTGGAGGAGCTGCCGCCCCCGGAGATCCTGCGTGAGCGGGTCACGCATCTGCGCCAGAACCCCGGCTGGCTGGACGACATCAAACTGGAGTTTGACCTCGACCGGAGCAATCACTTTGTTAACGTTTACTCCTCGCCACCCGATTCCGGTCTGCCACCCTACCTGGCGGTGCTGCACGGCGCGGCTCCCGAGCTGCGCGAGGACAACCCTTACGGCTGGGGGCTGTACTGGGACCGCAGTCCGGCGCTGTGCCGCGCAGCCCGACATTTCGAGACTCCCTGGGGGCCCCTGGACGTGCTGGTGGGCGAACCGGCGCAAATCTACTTCCGCACCCACCAGCGGGCGGCGAAGTTCGCTGCTGCGCGTCGTCTCTACTTTGCCCAGCGGCTATTCGGGCCGGTGACGGTAATATGCAACGATCTGCACCAGGGCCTGATTTCACCGGGGGAGATGTACCTCGGATGCCACCCGGTGAGCGACGAGACGGCGATGCTACCTTTCACAGTTCGGCGGGAGTGGCCCGGCTATCTCCTGCGCGGACGCCGGTATCTGGGGAAAGAAACGCTGGCGCGCGCCGGCCTGGCCGGTCAGGCGCAGGAACTCGGCGTCCAGGAGCGGTTGGAGCAGGCCAGTCTGCTCCCCCACGGTTCGGGGTATGTGGCGGCCGGCCCCGGCGAGGTGGTGCGCCGGGAAGTGGCCGGTCGCCTGCGAGTATTCCTGCGTCGGGAGGGACGGGAGACCGACAATCCGCGGGAGATGGCTACCGGCTACCGGGGGGAGGAGGTGCTGGAGCGAACCCTGGCCCTGGGGCTGGCAGAGGTCGCCTACCGGCTGGAGTTTATCGCGACGGTGGTCGCGCCCTGAGTCGGCTGGCGGCGCCGGACGGCTGGGCTAAATATGTCCTCCCCAGTCAAACATCGCCAGCAGCCGGTCCGTCGAACGGGCCAGGAGCGCCTGATAGACCGTCTGCGCCTGGGCGGGGGCATGTCGGGCGTACAGCCCCTCCACCACGATGCGACCTTCGGCCAGCCAGCGCAGGGCGCCGCGGTGGTGGTCAGCGTGCTCATGCTCACGCCCATCAGCCGGGCGCAGACCGCGTGTTCCGGCGCCAGGCCCGCCGGCAGCGGCAGAGCCGCGCTAGCCTCCACCTGCTGCCAGGCAGCGTGCGGGCCCATGCACAAGGCCACCTCGCCCGGCGTCAGGGTGGTGACCTGCGGCCCCACCTCCTCCACCCGAAAGACCGCGGCGTAACCGGGGTGTATCGGGAACCCCTGCTTCGCAGTGTAAGCGTATGCTAGTTCGGTACCGGGGCTGACCAGCGTAACCAGGGTCGGCCCGCTTACCTGGGTGGGACCTAGCGGTGTGCGGGGTGAGTCCACCAGCTCAGTGCATTCCGGACCCGTCACGGCTAGCTGCGGGAAGGTCGCCTCGCTCATAGGATCAACCCCTGGGCCGCCGCGACCGCACGCAGGTGCTTAGCAGCCGCCGGGTACGCCTCCGCCGGGAGATGCTCCAGCATCACCGGCAGGTCGCTGTCCAGCCCGGCCAGGGCCCGCAGGAAGGCCGGGTAGTCCAATCCCCCCTCACCAGGCGCCACCTCGCTCAGATGCACGGTGAACTCCTCCCCGAGCCGGATGTCCTTGGCATGGCAACTGCGAATGAGCGGCCCCAGGGTCTCCACAAAGTGCGTGATGAGCGCGCCGCTGTTGAAGAATCGCGAGGGGCAGTTGATTAGATTGGCGGGGTCGAAGTGCACCGCAAAGGCGGGGCGGTCAATCGCGGCTACCAGTCGCTGGTAACTCTCCACCGAGTCGGGGTACATCCACGGCATGGTCTCCAGCGTGTAGAAGGTGCGGGTGGGGCAAACCGCATCAATGATCTCCCGCACGGTGTCCACGATGAGGGCGAAGGTGTCCTCGGTGAGATCCTCCGCGCACGGCCCGTCCCATTTTTCGCCGTGCGAGCCGGCGATGTTGACGCAGCAACGGGCGCCCACCCGGTCGGCGGTGGCCAGACGCTCTTGGCACAGCGTGATGGCCTCCCGTCGCTTCTTCGGGTCAGGGCTCAGCGGATTGCTCCACGCGCCCACCTCGGCAATGACCAGATCCGCCGCCTGGGCTGCTTGCACGTACGCTTTTTCGTCTGCCTGCGGGACACCCGGCCAGTAGGCGGCCTGGTAGCCCGCGGCCTGGTGCGCCGCTACCCATTCCTCCGGGGAGGACACATTGAAGACAGGCCCGCCTAGCCGCACGAGACACCCCTCCGCTGCCGGTCGTTCCTACCCCTCCAGCCTCCCCTGCCGGAACGCTGTCAGGTAGTTCATGCAATACTCGTCCCGGCAGAGCAGGGCCTCGGTGGCGTAGACCTGCGCCATGATCTGCTGGTCGAGGGGATCGAGCACCGCCGAGTCCATCCCCGCCTGCATGAAGAGCGTCAACGCCACCCGATTGAGTAGCCGCCGGTTGGGGAGGCCGAAGGAGATGTTGCTGAGGCCGGAGGTGACGTGCACCCCGGGGTGGTACTGCTTGATCTCCCGAATCGCTGCGCAGATGAGGCCCACCACGTCCGGCTGGGTGCTGACCGGAGTGACGATGGGGTCCACGAAGATGCGCTCCGGCGGCAGGCCGGCTTCCTCCTGGAGCAGGTCAATCAGCGGCAGAGCGGCCTTCTCGCGGTCGCCGGCGCGCGTGGGCATGCCGGCGTCGCCCAGCGACAGGGCGATGACGTTGCAGCCGGCCTGGCGCACTAAGGGCAGCATCGCCTCACGGCGCTCGCTCTCCAGGGAGATGGAGTTGATCATGGGGACGGCTGATCCCTCGTAGGCCCCCAGGGCCGCGGCCATCGCTTTGGGGTTGGGTGTGTCGAAGCACAGAGGTTTGGCGGTAGCCGCCTGGGCGGTCTTCACCAGCCAGACGATGTCTTCGACCTCCTTGTCGCCGACGGTGCCGGGGTTGACATCAATGAAGGCCGCTCCGGCCTCGCCTTGCTTCTTCGCCAGCCCGGCGATGTAATTCGCGTCGCGCTCAGCGATCGCCTGCTTGATGCGCTTGCGGGTGCCGTTGATAAGTTCTCCGATGATGATCATAGGAAGGGTGAGTCCTTTCCGAATTGGAGTGGCAGATGTTCCGCGGGTCGTATCCCGGGGAATATCCGCACGCGTTTGCTACAGGGATGACCGGCGATGGACTCGGGGGGATATTTTCGGGCGCAGACGCCCGCCAACATCCGCCCCTACTCAGAGAGGCCCATCGTCGTATAGTATGCCAGGTTCGCCTGTGTCGCGTCGAGGCGTCCGAATTGGCAGACGACGTTCAGGTTGGCGCGCACCCGCAGGGCATACTGCACCCCGCGCGGGATCTCCACGCCGCCAATTTCCTCGGGCCGGTCCATGCGGAAGTTGACCACCCGCTCGGCAGGCACTTCCAGCGGGACGCCCTTGATTGGCGCACGGTCCTTGAAGTAAATGTCGAGTTTGACCTTCGCCGGCTGCTTGTTGAGGTTGAAGATCATGAGGGACTCGTGCGGTTCCAGTGTGCCCTCACGCGCCGGCGGGGGCAGTTCCCCGTCAGGAAAGTACCAGGTCTTGGCTCCGCCTTTGGCCATCAGGACACTCCTTTGATCAGCGCCACCAGCGCCTCATTCAGCGGCGTGGGGAGGCTGGTGGCCTTCCCGCGCCGCACGATTTCGCCGTTGATCTGCTCGATTTCCGTCGGCCGCCCGGCCAGCACGTCCTGCAGCATGGAGCACTGATTCGCGGCGGTGGCCTGGCAGACCTCCTCCACCGTCGCCATGGGGTCGAGGTCGCCCAGAGGCAGGCCGGCGGCAAGCGCCACCTGGTGCGCCTCCTGCGCGACCCGCCCCAGCAGGCGGCGCAGAGGCGGGTGCTGTAAGAGTTCCCCGTTGCGCCGGCCAGTGAGCGCGCCCAGGGGATTGATGGCGGCGTTGATGATGGCCTTGCGCCAGAGAGCGGCGTCCACGTTGTCTGTGACCTGCGCGGTCAGGCCGGCCCGCCGGAAAACCTCCGCCGCGGCCTCCGCGCGTTCCCAGTTGCCGACCGGGCTGCCCAGGGTAATCGCGCCGATCCCGGCCACGCGGATTCTGCCTACGCCCAGCAAGGTCGCGCCGCTAGAGGTGACGCCGGCGAGCACCTGCGCCGGCGGGACGTGGCGTTGCAGGATCTCATAGTTGCCCAGGCCGTTCTGCAGGGTGAGCACAGAGGTGCCTTCGCCGATGACCGGCGCGGCGTGCCGGATGGCGTCCTCCGTGTCATAAGCCTTAGTGAGGATGAGCACCAGGTCGGCGGTCTCGACGCTCTCCGGGTAGCCGGTCGCCGGGACCGGGACCGTTCGGGTGCTGCCATCGGGCATCTCCAGTGAGACACCTTCGCGGGCCAGCGTCGCGGCGCGCTCCTCCTTGTGATCCAGGAGTGTCACCCGCAGGCCGGCCTCCGCCAGGAGCGCGGCATGCAGGCAGCCCATGGCCCCCGGGCCGACAATGATGAGTTGGGGGTAAGGCCGCATAGGTGGTGAGTTGGTGACTAGTAGTTGGTAGTTGGTGGACAGTCTGCCACCGGCCACGTGTCGTCCCAATCTAGCGCTGGCTGCTGCCGCGCCGTCGTCCAGCCGTTGTTCAGCCGCCGTTCGGCTGCCGTTCAGCTTCCGTTCGGCTCCCGCTGCGCTTTCCCTGCGCTCCCTCCCACCTGCTCCCACTTCTCCAACTCCACAATCCGCGCCAGCGTGCTGCCGGCCTCGATCTCCGCCATCTCCCGGCTCTCGCGCTCCACCACCGCCAGGGCCCGGTTAGCAATCTCCACCGCCCGCTCCTGGGGAATCACCACTACGCCATCGTCGTCGGCGATGACCCAGTCGCCGGTGCGAATGGCGATGCCGCCGATCTTGAGGGGCACGCCGATCATGCCCATGCCCTTGGGATCGCCGGCGGCGGGCGCGACCAGGCTGCAGAAAGCCGGGAAGCCCAGTTCCTGGATACCGCGACTATCGCGCAGGGCCCCGTGGATGATGACCCCCGCCAGTCCACGCGAGATACAGGATTTGGTGGCTTCCTCGCCCCAGACGGCCGGCCCTTCGCCGCGCACGTCCACGAACAGCACCATGCCGGGTGCCGCCTGGTCAATCGCCTCCACCGGCTTGGCCCAGTCGCCGGGGTAAGTCCAGACGGTGAGCACCGGGCCGACGCAGCGCGCGCGGGGATAGAGCGGGCGAATCCCTGGCACCCAGCCGCCTCGGTGCATGGCGTCGGAGACTTGCGCCGCCTCGCATTTCTCCAGAATCTCGCGAATCTGCTCCGGTCCGCCGCGCTTGTAGCGCTCGGTGGCAATCGCCTGGCCGGTTTCGATAGCGCGCAGGATTGTGCGGGTGGCCTCGGCGGCGTCGGGGGCCTTAGTGATGGCCCCGCCGACAATGATGATGTCCGCGCCGGCGGCCACCGCGGCTGGTGCCGTCTCCGAGTTGAGTCCTCCGGCAGCGGCGATGGGGATGTCCACCGCCTGCGCCACCTGCTGTAAGGTTCCCAGTGGCGTCTCCCCGCGCATTTGCACGTCAATAGGCAGGTGCACACCGATGATCGCCGCGCCGAGTTCCTGCGCCCGCCGCGCGCGGTTGGGCGGATCGGCGACTTCCGCCAGGTCTACCATGATACGCGCGTCATAGCGCTGCCCGGCCTCGACGCACTCGGCGATGGTCTCATCGGAGGCCGCGCCGAGCACGGCCACCACCTGCGCCCCGGCCTGCGCCGCCATCTCCACCTCCACGCGCCCGGCGTCCATGGTCTTCATGTCGGCGACGATAGTGCGGTCGGGGAAGCGGCGCTTGAGTTCGCGCACCGCCTGCAAGCCCTCGCTCTTAATCAGCGGCGTGCCCGCCTCCAGCCACTGCGCGCCGCCCGCCACCGCCTCCTCGGCTACCCGCAGCGCCTGGCTGAGATTAGCAAAGTCGAGGGCAACCTGCAGTATAGGGCCCGATGCTTCCATTGAGATCACCCTTGTGGTGCGTCGCGTAAGGAATATCTTGACCGCTGAGGGTTCGATTTCCTGCCCGCAGGAAGGAACCGGCCAGGTCGGGAAGAACTTCGCCTTGTCCCGGACACGCTCTGGCGAGGTCAGCGTGCCTTGGCGACAGGAGGTTGGTCCGAGTGCGCCGCCCTGCTCTTATCTGCACCGTGGTGCTTGTGACTGCAATGCCTGCGCTCCCCCAAGACGCCGCTCCGCTTGCCCTGCTCACTTCTCACCTCGGCCACGCCGGGCCGCACTTTGCGCCGGGGATGAGGCCGAGTACCCTCGGATGGGGGCCGGATGACCGGCCTTACCCGGATCGATTCCTAGTGAACCCGCGCGACCTCGCCGAGATGGCCTGGATTCCGCCGGGTGAGTTCCTCATGGGCACCACTCCCGACCGCATGGACCCCGCCCACCCCGAATGGTACGCCGACGAGCAGCCGGTACACCTAGTGCGGATCACGCAGGGCTTTTGGATGTACCGGCACGAGGTGACCAACGAGCAGTTCCGCCGCTTCCGGCCCCAGCACAACAGCGGGGAGTTCCGGGGGCTTCCCGTCAACGCCGACAAGATGCCGGCGGTGAGCCTGGACTGGGCGGCGGCGAAGGCTTACTGCGACTGGGCCGGCGTGCGCTTGCCGACCGAGGCCGAATGGGAGTATGCCTGCCGCGCCGGCAGAAACGACCGCTTCACTTGGGGCAACAGCGAACAGGCAGCCGGGCGGTACGCCAATGTCTCCGACCGCACTGCTGCCGCCAAGTGGGGCGACTTCCTCGCCTTCGACACCGACGACGGAATCGCGGTGAGTGCGGCCGTGGGTCTCTTTCCGCCCAACGCTTGGGGCTTGTATGACATGCTGGGCAACGCCTGGGAGTGGTGCGCGGACTGGTACGCCCCGGATTACTACTCTCATTCGCCGGTGGAGGACCCGGCGGGACCCGACACAGGCAAGGCGCGCGTCTTGCGCGGTGGATCCTGGTTCAGCGACCCGGTGACCGCCCGCTGCACCGACCGCTTCAGTTACTTCCCGGAGGATACCTGCCCAGGCCGGGGCTTCCGGGCCTGCGTGACGCCGTGGGACCGATAGCCCCGCGAATAGCCGGCCGCTCCGCGTAGGGCGCCAGCCTGCCGGGCCGCGGCAGGGCGTCACAGACTGATCCCCAGTCTCTCCAGACGCTGCCGCTCCGTGAGAGGCCTGCCGGTCTCCCTGTCCACCGCCCGCACGGTTCCGGCCACCAGCGCCGTCTCGACCTGGCCGCAGGCCTCGGGATTGCCCGCCAGATGGGGAGCATCCAGCACTCCGCGACGCACCGCCTCGGCCAGCGTCTCGGGGTGGGTCCAGGGATCATCCTCCCCTGCGCCCAGTTGCCGGATGGCCTCCAGGGTGAGTTCCGCCTCGGCCACCAGTTCTTCGCAACGCCGGGCGACTTGCGAGTCGGCGGTCATCTCTGGCATGCCCTCCAGGCACTGCGCGAGCGCCCCGTGCACGATCCGGCAACTCTCGATCAACTCCCGAGCCGTGATAGCGTGGTCGCCCTCGCTGTAGCCGACTACGTGAACAATCTGCGGCTGGAGCGCCATCTGCAGGACGGTGGAAGCGGCCAGTTGCCCCTTGGCCTGATCGGGGTCAGGACGGAAGCAGGCCAGACCGGCCCGGGTCTGCGTAACTGAGGTGAACTGGGCGTCGTGCAGGCGCTGGATGAGCGTTCGCTTGGCCAGCATCTTGGCCAGGTCCATACTGGGCCAAGTGCGCGCGGGGGTGTTGAACATGTACTGGGCCACATACAGCCTCACGCCGGCGGCCTTGGCGTTGCAGGCGCCCAGGAAGGCGGCGACGACGGCGACGGCATCGGGCGCCTCGCGCAGGCTCCAATGATGTGCTTCGTTGCATTCCAGGGGTAGACCGCGCTCGGCGTACCAGCGCATGGCCTCCTGATTCTCAGCAATACTGACCGCCAGGGGACGCGCGGAGCGGCCATCGAGCCGGTTATACCAGAACAGCGGGACGGCGCCCCAGGCGTTGTGCACAGTACGCACGGCCAGATCCGCCCACTGGAGCAAGTCCTGGGTGCCCGCGTAGATGCGCACCAAGGGATAGTTGCCGCAGCGGGTGGCCTGGTAGATAGCCTCCAGGTCTTCGGGGCGACGCAGGGGCACACCGCCCGCGCCGTCCAGTTCGGGGCGCATCTGCTCAGGTCGGAAGAAAAACTGCTGGGCGTTCTGGTCCGGCCCGAGAGAAAGCACGTCGAGCACGCCGGCCTCGGCGATCTCCCGCGCGCCGGCCACCGTTGCCTCTACCGTAGGCTGGCCGAAGTGATGCCGCAGCAAGGGATAGCCGCCGTTGCTGGCCAAGCGTTCAGCCAAAGTGTCGGCGCGGTTGATCGGGCGGCCCTCCGCTTGCCGGCCGCGTAGGCAAGCCAGCACCGCCTCGGGGCTAGCCTCGGCGCCGAAGACCTGGTCGAAGAGCCCCACCTGGCGAGCCTGCTCGGCGACGGGTTCGGTGCCGCCGAAGACGAAGCGGCGGTCGAGCAAAGCCCGGTCGCGCAGTTGAGTAGCGAGTTCCTCCAGCAGCCGCCGGCCCACCTCTGGCGTCAGGCGGTAACTGACCGCCACCAACTCCGGCTGCTGGCGGGCGATCTCCGCTACGAGTTGGTCTACGGGCACCGCTGCTCCCAGGGAGACCGTTCGGTAGCCCTCCTGCTCCGCCAAGCGGAGAAAGCCGAGCAAGCCAGCCACATGCACGCAGTTGCCTAGCGCCGCGCCCAGCGCCAGCGGCTTACGGTTGTCCTGGTTCACCCTCCATCACCAGCCTTCGGATCTGGCGCACCGTCAGCCCAGCCAGGCCTAGGCTTTCCACGGTGCGGCCCGTCGCCCAGAAGTCCTCCCCCATCAGGGCGCAGGCCAGTTCGGCCACTGCGGTCATGGCCGGGGTGGGTACCCCCAGTTGCTGGCCGAGCGAGATCATCGGCACCAGGGTCATGGGCACGTCCTCCAGGATGTAGCGGTGCATCAGGGTGATTGGCGCCATGATGCCTTTGTAGCCCGGGTTAGCCTGCACCGCCTGGTACAAGTCGCTGCCGGCTGAATCGTAGGCCAGGTACAGCCACTGACGCGCGGTGCGTATGCCCAGTCCCAGGGCGTCACCCAGGGCCACCCGCTCCTCATCCATGCGCTCCAGCACGCGAGCCACCGAAGGGGTAATGCCCTCCAGGTAGTACTCGAAACTCCCGTGAGTGCCTTCCACCCGCGCAGCATTCATGAGCATCACGGCCGGGTGAAAAAGGATGGCGACGTTGCTGAGGCCGGTCTTGAGTACATTATCACCGGGGACGAACTGGCGATAGGCCGCGCGCAGGACCTTTAGTACTTCCGAGGTGCGGTAGCCGGGAAGCGCAGCGATGGGGACATTGTTCTTGACGGCAAAGATGCGCGCCTCCGCCGGCTGGGTGACGCGGCTGGCGTAGATGAAGGTCTGCGTCTCGGCGATCAGGGGATCCGCGGGACAGCCACGCTCCCGTAGGATCCGGCGGAACTCCAGCGCCCCGCCCATGCGGCCCGGGTTGAGCACTACCACGTGGTCATCGCGCAGGTGAGGCGCGCACTGCTCGGCCAAGAAAGCATGACCGTAGGCGGGTACCACGACCATGATCACATCCGCGTTGGCCAGGGCCTCGGCGGGGTCTGTGGTGATCAGGTCCATGCGCGCCTCGCCCGACTCTACGTTGTCCAGCCCCGGACTGAGCAGTTCGATGACCCCGCGCTCCCGCACCGGCGTCAGCCGATCCTCACTGCGGTTATACAGGGTAACGGGAAAACCCTTGAGTGCGAGATGGGCGGCCATGGCCATGCCCCCGTGGCCGGCTCCCATCACACAGAAGCGGTACCGCTTGGCGCAGGCTGGGGTGGAGCCTTTCTCCGGCATGCTTGCACCTCTCACCTTGGTCGCCGTCAGATTGCTGGTGTGAAAGCCGCCCTCAAGCGGTGCGATGGGGAGCACCCATACCGACACTGTCTACCCAGGCGAGGGTTCTGGCAGCCGCAGGCGAGCCAGCGCCTAGAGACGGCGGCAGGGCGGCCTGCCCGGCTGCCCTGCTCATCCGACGACTGAGCGTCTGCCCTCGCCTACAGTCCCACCGCGTCCAGCACCGGCGGCACATACTCGTTCCAGCCCAACGGCATGATATGCACGCCCTGGCAGAGCGGACGCAGGGCCTTGATCAGTTCCGCCGTGATCTCGATACTGGTGGCGACCTTGTCCTTGGTCGTCTTCATCCGCTCGATGATTTCGTCGGGGACCATGACGCCTGCTACGTTGTTGTTCATGTAGCGGGCCATGCCCGCGCTTTTGAGCATGACCAGGCCCGCCAGGATGGGCACGCCGATATCCCCCACCTGGCGCATGAAGTCGGCGAAGAGTTCCGGGTCGTAGACTGCCTGGGTTTGCACAAACTGGGCGCCAGCGGCCACCTTCTTGCGCAGTTTCATCAGTTGCGGCTCCAGTGGCTTAGCGCCGGGGTTGACCACGCAGCCGATGAAGAAATCGGGGGGCTCACCCTCCAGTTCGTTGCCGGCCAAATCGTGCCCCTCGCGGAGGCACTTGGCGGCGTGAATCAGTTGCACCGAGTCGAGGTCAAAGACCGGCTTGGCCTCGGGATGATCGCCGAGAGTGGTGTAATCGCCAGTCAGGCAAAGGACCTCGGTGATGCCGAAGGCAGCGGCGCTGATCAGTTCTGATTGCAGGGAGAGGCGGTTGCGGTCGCGGCAGACCATCTGCAGGATGGGGTCGAGCCCGGCCTGCTTGAGTTTGAGGCAAGCGGCGAAGGAACTGGCGCGCATAGCCGCGGCTTGCAGGTCGGTGACGTTGAAACCGTCCACGCGCCCGCGGCAGGGCTCGGCCTCCGCCTCAATCATGTGGTCGAGGTGAATCCCCTTGGGCGGGGCTACCTCAGTGGTGACGATGAACTTGCCGGATGCAATGGCGCTGCGGATGGACATGCTCGGTTTTCTCCTGTGCTTCTTTGTGTGCGGGCGCAACCTCCGCTCCGCCCGCCCTTTCTGCCTGCCTCCCCATCCGCTCCCCCGCAGGCGGGGGACAGGATGGAGTTACGTTGGCCGCGTCCGGAATTCCCCCCTACCTCGGAAGGTCTTGTCCCGCCTGCCTTACACCTCCAGCCGGTAAGCCTCCTTCGGATTGTCCCAGAACCACTTCCGCGCCACTTCCAGAGCCTGGTCCTCAGTCATCAGTCCCGCGTGGACGCGTTCGGCCAGGACCTCGGCGAGGTTCTCCTGCGCCATGCGCAGGTGTCCGATCACCTTGTCCACCGCCCGGCTCATATAGTCTCCGCCGAAGGCAAAGACTTTGTTCACCGGCACGAAGTCCAGGATCAGCCTCATGCCCTCCTTGGTCAGCGTGGGGGACATGATATGCGTCCAGCACAGATTGAGCCAGACGTTGGCGAAGTTCTTGCCGATGATGGTGGCCTCCTGCATCTGCGGGAAACTCAGGTGGTAGAGATCAAACCGGGTCTGCGGGTGGCGCATGAAGAAGGGGATCATGTGCACCGCTTCCAGTTGCCGGAAGTCGCCCCAGAGGCCGCTGTGAGTGGCGACGATTAGGTCGTGGCGGGCCGCCATTTCTAACATGCGGTCGAGTACGTACGTATGCAGCGGGTGCCACTGCGGCAGGCGCTCGATCCGGCCCGCGCGCAGTCCCTCCCACCCCGCCACGGCCTCCGGGTAGTCCGGGTCGGTGTACGGGTTGGCATGAATCTTGAGGCCAACCACCCCGCGCTGCTTGCCGGCCACCACGGCTTGCTCGAAGGCTTCCAGGTAGTCCTCAAGGGTGTGGACCTTGGCGCCCCAACTTGCCGCGTTGTTCTGGATGGCCTCCCAGGTGTGTACGTGATGCACGTGCAGTACGCGCATCACGGCCAGAAGCAGATCGCGGTCGCCGTAGTCGTTGCCGCCCTGGGTGAAGCAGCAGCGGATCTTGCATTTCTCGCGCAGGATCCACCGGTAGACGCCGGGCTGGTTGCGTTCCTGCATGGCCGCCGAGAGGGCCTCATAGGTGTCGTCGTTGATGTCGTCAAAGCCGTACAGTTCCCGGGCGGCGATAAAGCCGGCTCTTGCATAGGAGCCGAAGCGAATCTCCGGCAGGTAGCGCTGCAGTAGCCGCCAGCGGAACTCCAGGGGATAGTTGTGGTCATGAAGCCGCTGGAAGTCTGCCTCGCTCATGCCCGCCGTGATCAGGTCGGTGCGAGTGTAATGGCCGAAGAGGTTGAGCACATCCACGGGCTCGGAGGTGCGCTCCTCTTCGGGCCCCAGGTGCTCGTGGCAGTCAATAATCTCGAAGTCACGGATCGCTGTGAGAAGCGCTGCTTTGATATCTGAGATGCTCATTTGGTCACCTGCTGAGCGGAACTAGGACTTGCGCCCGGCGAACCCCAACCCGAGTTGCCCATCGCACCGGCCGCCACCGGCCAGCACATGAAATGGCGCCCCAACGGAGAACCTGCCTCGCGGCCTCCGTCGTTCGCCACTCGCGACTCGCGGCTCGCGCCTTGCTTCTATATGCCCTTCTGCAACCTTAGCGCATTCATCGTATTGCGGAGCAGAATGGCGGTGGTGAGCGGGCCGACGCCGCCCGGCACCGGCGTGATCTGGCTGGCTACCTCCACGGCCTCCTCGAAGACCACATCGCCCACCATCTTCGTCTTGCCCTCGGCGTCCTTCACGCGGTTCATGCCCACGTCAATGACCACGGCGCCCGGCTTGATCATGCTGCCCTTGATCAGGCCCGGCACGCCCACCGCCACGATGAGCAAGTCCCCGGTCTTCGTATGTGCTTCCAGCATCCCGGCCTCGCTGGTGCCGATGTGGCACACGGTGACGGTGGCGAACTGCTCCAAGAGCAGCAGCGCCACCGGCTTGCCCACGATCTCGCTGTGCCCGACCATCACGCACTCCAGGCCGCGCAGTTTGAGGCCGGAGGCCTTGACCAATTCCATCACCGACTGCGCCGTGCAGGGGGCCATCTCCATGTTCCCGCGCACCACGTTGCCCAAGTTGGCCGCGTTGACGCCGTCCACGTCCTTCAGAGGATCAATTACCTGCTGGATGTGCCGTGCGTTGAGGTGCGGCGGTACCGGCACCAGGAGGATAATGCCGGTCACGCTGGGATCGCGGTTCAGTTCGATGATCTTACCGACCATGTCCCCCTGGGTGACGTCCTCGGGCAGTTCCGCCAGTTCATAGGCGATCCCGACTTCCTGGGCGGCCTTAGCTTGCATCTTGGCATAGGCCCGCGCACCGGGGTTGTCGCCGGCCATCACTGCCACCAGTTTGGGCCGCTGATCCTCCGGGAGCGCGGCCACCGCCTCGGCCACCTCCTGCTTGATTCGCTCTGCAATGGGTCCGCCTTCAAGTAGGGTTGCTGACATGTGGGCCTCCTCCGAGTCTTCCTCAGCGCACAAGCGACTTGCGCGCCTCTGCGCGCGAGTGCCGCCGGCGCGCGAACTGAGCGACAAGAACCGCTGCACGGGCAAGCCTTCTTCCTCGGCACTCCGGGAAACGCGCCCCTAGACGGTAGTTATCTTAGCCAACACCGCCTCGGCGACCTCCTTGGCGGTGCGCATTTGCCGCTCGGCCTCCATCATCTGCTCCCGGGCTTCGGCAATGTAACCTCCGTCGGTGATGCTTGCCAGGTTGACCTCCACGTTGAGTCGTCCGGCCTCGAAAGCCGCCTGGGCCAGGATAGCCGCCACGCCCACGTCGCTGAGCAGGTTCGGATTGCCTTTCTCGGCCATGGGCGGGAGCAGCTCGGCGATCTCCCCGGCGGCAATTACCACGCCGAGCGGCACCTGCGCCGCGGCCTTGAGCGCGTCTTGGACAGCGGCCTCGCGCGCCCACTTCTCGGCGTCGGTATTGCGGGGCATCCGGTAGGCCGCGCCCACTTGGGCGTAAGCCTCGGCGTCGGCATCTGTCAGCTGGAGGCAGCGCTCGCGCAGGGCCTGGAGTTTCTCCAGAAGTTCGGCCACCTCGGCCTCTACCTCGGCGAACTTGGGCTTGCCCACGGTAAACGACCCCACCATCGCCGCCGAGGCGGCAGCCAAGGCCCCGACCAGCGCCGCAGCGCTGCCCCCGCCGGGCGTCGGGCCAGGGCCCGCGAGGAGCTGAGTGTAGCTGCGGACGGATTCTTCAGTCAGCTGCATGATTAACCTCACCTGCCGTCAGCGTTGTAGAGGGACCCTACCCGCCTCGCAGAGTGGGTGAGGTCCGCCTGCGCCTGCTAGGTTGAGGGTCGAGACGCGGGCGGATATTGTGCTGCGCGGACGCCCGCCAAGATCCGCCCCTACGGGAAACGTCCCGCGAACAACGCCTGCGCCTCGTCCACCATCGCCAGCACACTCTCTAGCGGCACATCCTCCTGTATTGCCTGCGCCGGGGCGAGGATATAGCCGCCGCCCCGGCCGAGCAGCGCCGCGACCTCGCGGACCTCGCGGCGCACCTCGTCGGGCCTGCCGTAGGGGAGCGTCCGCTGCGTGCTGATGCCACCCCAGAAGCAGAGCCGGTCGCCGAACTCGCGCTTCAGCGCGGCTACCTCCATGCACTCCGGCTGCACCGGGTTGAGCACCTGCACCCCCATCTCCACTACCTCGGGCAGGACAGCGCGGATATTGCCGCAGGAGTGCAGGAAGGCGTACTTGCCGGCCTCGCGGATCCTGCGGAACAGGCGCGCATGGCGCGGCCCGATATACTTGCGCCACATTTCGGGTCCCATCAGCAGGCCCTGCTGGCTGCCCCAGTCGCAACCCAGCAGCACCCCGTCCACGTCGGCCGACAGCATCATCTCCAGTATGATCAGGTCGGCGGTGACGATCCGCTCGAAGAGCGCGTCGCAGTATTCCGGGTGGAGCAGCATGTCCGCGAGCAGATTCTCCATCCCTCGCAGGAACCAGGCCTTCTCGAACAGCGAAGCATAGAACCGTACCAGCAGGAAAGCGTCGGTGGTCTCGCGCAGGCGCGCGATGGCTTCCGTCAGGTCCGTGAAACTGCCCACGCCCTGCACGTCGGGCAGCCGCGAGGGGACATCCGGCTCCT